>VXSY01000042.1 GCA_009837725.1 Gammaproteobacteria bacterium
GGGCGGCAGCGGCGGCAGGGCCGGAAGCCCGCATTCTCGGCGTCCTCGCAGGAACTGTGGAAGCGCACGTTCTCGCGACGTGGGAGCCGCGCCGCACACCCGGGACGGCAGTAAATGCCGGTCGTCGTGACGCAGTACAGGAACTGCCCGTCCGCCGAAGGGTCGCGATTCAGGACCGCCGACCAGCGCTCGTCGTCGTTCCGGAATCGAGCCGCAAGCGCCTCTGGTGGTGCGGGCCCGTTGGCCATCCTGCCCTCCGACTGTCGCCGTGCCCTCGCGTCGGCGCCAATGATGACCGACTCTGACACTTCGCCCGCGCTGTCCGCATCTCGATTCTTGCTGTCAAAGACCTCGCATCCACGAGATTCCGGGTGGAGCCTGGAACGGTCACCCACTCGCAATGGCGCAGCGGTTCGTCCGCTGAACGTCGCCCTGTCCTGGCGGCAGATGCCTGCCTGTCGGACCCCACCGACTGTTGCCGGCGTACCACGGCTGCGGCCTGCCCGGGGCGCGACACTCGGCGCCGTACCGCCCAGTCCCGTCCCCTACGGACTAGCGCAAGCTCCTAGCTCAAGCCAGACAAGGCTTCGCGAATGTCCCCACGGATTCTCTCAACCTCGCCGTTGCCGTTGATGGCGTGGTAGCGGGCTTTGCCTTGGGCGGCTTCAGCTTGGTAGAAGTCCACCAGCGGGCGGGTTTGGTTGTGGTACACGCGCAGGCGTTCGCGGACGGTTTCTTCGCGGTCGTCCTCGCGTTGGATTAGCGCTTCGCCGGTTTCGTCGTCTCGGCCATCTTGGCGGGGTGGGTTGAAAGTGACGTGATAGACGCGACCGCTGGCTTCGTGGGTGCGCCGACCGGAGATTCGCTCTACCACGTCATCGTCCGGGAGGCGGATTTCCACCACACAGTCGAGTTCGATGCCAGCGTCTGACACGGCCTGGGCCTGGGCGATGGTGCGCGGAAAGCCGTCGAAGAGAAAGCCGTCCGCGCAGTCAGGCTCAGCCAGGCGTTCCTTCACCATCGCCACGATGGTGGCGTCGTCGACGAGATTGCCGGTCGCCATGATCGCCTGGGCGCGGCGACCGAGATCGGTACCGGCGGCCACAGCAGCACGCAGCATTTCGCCGGTGGATATCTGGGGAATGCCGTACTGCTCGCAGAGGAAGGCCGCTTGGGTGCCCTTCCCGGCGCCCGGCGGGCCCAACAGAATCAAACGCATGGTCGAGAGATCTCCAAGATCGGTGGACTTGAGGGTGGCTACGCGGCAGGTGGTTCGATGGGATTGCGGCGAACGTCGGTCATGGTGGCCACGCGTCGCAGGCGTTCAACCGCGGTAGCGACCGTGGCCATGTCTGGCACCAGCACCGTGAGCCGGATGACTGCGGTGGCGCGTTGGCGGTCTGCCTCGGCGTTGACGCTGGTGACCGACACGGCGAGTTCCGCCAGCGCCGCCATGACATCAAGCATGAGGCCGTTGCGGTCTTGTGCCGTGAGGGTGAGGTCGTGCAGCGTACCGGTGCCGGCGTCCGGTTCGTCAGGCCGGTTCGCGTCCTGATTGTTCTCCAGTGCCAGCATGTCATGGACGAGGTCCACGACCAACTGGTCGCCAACCCCCACCGCCAGCGCCAGCGCATGCACCGAATCGTAGCCAGCGGACTCCGCCAACCGTTCTAGATCCGCAGGCAGTCCCAGCCGTTCCAGCGTCTCTCGCAAGAGTGCCTCGCCAGCGCGGATGTTGGACTCGGCCAACTGGCCTCGAAACCATGCCTGGACCTTCGACCGCGCACGCGCCGTGGTGACATAGCCGAGGCTGGGGTTGAGCCACTCTCGCTTGGGCGCCTCGGCTTCGCTGGTTTGGACATCCACCGACTGTCCCGTGCGCAACGGCACGTTTAGCGGCGTTGGCTTGCCGTCCACCAGTGCGCCGGAGCAGCGCAGGCCCACGTCGGTGTGGATGCGGAAGGCGAAATCCAAGGCCGTCGCGCCCACGCTCAAGTCCACGACGTGCCCCTGGGGTGTGGTGACGAAGGTTCTTTCCGGGCTCTCCCCTCCGTCAGCGGCGCGACCACCGCCCAGTGCGGCACCGTTCAGTTCGTCGTGCCAGTCGAGCACACTGCGCAGCCAGCTGGCCTTGTCGCCTCGCCCTCACCGTGGCCCTTGTAAGCCCAGTGCGCGCAAACGCCGAGTTCCGCCTCCTCGTGCATCTCGTGGGTGCGAATTTGCACCTCCAACATGCGTCCCATGGGACCGATGACGGCGGTGTGGATGGAGCGGTAGCCGTTCTCCTTGGGGTTGGTGATGTAGTCGTCGAACTCGTTGCGGATGTGCGGCCACTGCGTGTGAACGACGCCGAGCACCTTGTAGCAGGCCTCGATGTCGTCCACGAGCACGCGCAGCGCCTGCACGTCGTGTACCGAGGCGAAGCCGATGCCCTTGCGCCGCATCTTCTGCCAGATGCTGTAGATGTGCTTGGCGCGACCGTGTACCTCGGCGTGTACGCCTTTCGCCTCGAGGAGAAACGCCAAGTCCTGACGCACCGCCTCGACATGGCGCTCGCGTTCCGCCCGCCGTCCTACCAGCAGCGATGCGATCTTCGAATACTCGGCGGGATAGAGGTAGCGGAAGGCGTGGTCTTCGATAGCCCACTTGAGCTGGCCGATGCCCAGGCGCCCCGCCAGCGGTGCGAAGAAGACGAGCCCTTCCCGCGCCGCCCGCCGCTGCGCATCGGCGGCTTCATGCTTGGCCTGGCCCAGCGCCACCACCCGCTCGGCGAGCTTGATCACCGCCACCCGCGGGTCGTCGATCAAGGAGATCAACATGCTGCGAACGTTGCCGGCCTGCGTCTTGCGCTCGCTGGAAAGGAGTGGCGAGTCGGCGAAGGCAAGCACGTCGGTGGTGGAGAGGCGCTGCACCGCATCGATCAGCGCCGCCGTCTCCGCTTCCAGACAGGGAAACTCACCGTGGCGAAGGTTCCCTCGGGTCACGGCGAAGAACGCGACGCCAGCCATCACCGATGGTGCGTCCATGCGCAGACCCAAAAGGAGCTCCGCGAGTTCGAGTCCCAAGGTACGCGCCTCGGGCTCCGTCACCGCCGCGAAGGTCTCGCACACCCGACCCCGCGAGCCCGGTGGAAGGCGCTCGATGGCGTCGAGCCAGGCGTCCATTACGGGCTCGCCGGCGGCATTGCGCGGCAAGGCCTTACGCAGCCAGACCACGGTGTTCTCTCGGTGGGTGCAGGAGGATCATTGCGGGGGGCGATGATACGCCTGCCGGATGAGTTGGCGCGTTCGCAAAGGGGTTGCGCCGAGGTGCGGATGCAGGGCATGGCGAAACAACCGCTTGGCGAGTCTGCGCACCTCCGGGCGGCTGTAGTCGTCCGCGGCGATGGCTGCGATGTCCGCCCCCCTGCCGACCACGCCGCGACGCACCGCGTCGCCTAAGTCGCTGCGCAAGGGGCGGAATCCCTCGCCGTCGAAACGGTAATGAAGATCGGCTTGGAGGGGCTCGCCGCGTTGGGCCTCGACATCGAGCGGGATCGCGTAGCCAATCTCCTCGAGCAGCCGCCGCTCGAAGCAACGCAACGCTGCCTCCATGTCGCCAGCGGCGGCGAGCAGGCCGAGCGCGGCATCGTACTGCTCGAACAGGGTCGGTGCAGGATCCTCGTGGCGCAGCGTGCGGGTTAGGAGTTCGTTCAGATAGAGGCCGGCGTAGAGCCGCTCCCCCACGAGCACGCGCGAATGCACGGGTTCGGTGTCGGTGACGGTCACTAGCTGCCCGCGTCCGCGCCAGCCGATGGAAAGGAGGTCGAACGGTTCCGCACGCCGGTTCCTGCCGCGGCCCCGCACGCCCCGCACCACGGCGGCGATGCGGCCAAAGTCCCGCGTCAGGTACTCGACGATGGCACTGGTCTCGCGATAGGCCCGCCGATGCAGCACGAAGGCTGGCTGATGCTGGGCCGGGGCCACCATGTGCGCTATCCCTCGAACGAGGACGGGCCTTGGGAGGCAAGGCCCGCTGGCGGCGCTCCGAAGGCCTGTTTGGGTGCCGGCATGGTCAGGAGTCCAACCGGGCCCAGCTATCGATAGCCGAAGCGGCGCAGCGCCTCGCCGCTGTTGGTCCAGCCTGGCGACACCTTAACCCACAGCCGCAGCATCACGTCGCAGCCGATCAGGAACTCGATGTCGCGGCGGGCATCCTCGCCGATGGATTTCATCCTCGAGCCGCCGCGGCCGATGACGATGCCCTTCTGCGACTCTCGCTCGACGTGGATCACCGCGTCGATGTGCGTCGCCTTCGCGCCTTCGGGACGCCACAGCCGTTCCACCATCACGGCGGCCCGGTGTGGCAACTCGTCGCCGAGCCGGCGCATGAGCTTCTCGCGCACGATCTCGGCGACGAGAAACTCGGTGGGGCGGTCGGTGACCTGCTCGGCCGGAAAGAGGTGCGGCCCCTCAGGCATTCGCGGACTGATTTCGCGCAGGAGATCATCAAGGCCGCGGTTGCGCAGCGCCGAGATGGGCACGAACTCCTCGACGGCGTCGAAGGTTCGGGCCTCGTCGATCAATGGCAGCAACCGCCGCTGCTGTTTCAAGCGATCGATCTTGTTGATGGCGCAAACGGTCTTCACGCCCGTGGTCGATGCACGCCGAAGCACTGCGCAGTCGTCATCCGTGAGCCCGGTGGCTTCGATCACCACCACCGCCAAATCCACATCCGCCAAGGCGCCCACAGCTTGCGAAACCATGAAGCGATTGATGGCGCGAGGGCGCACGGCGTGGATGCCGGGCGTATCCACGAAGGCGATCTGCAAGTCCCCCTCCGTGAGGACGCCGAGCACCGCGTCCCGGGTGGTCTGCGGCTTGCGCGAGGTGATGGAGAGCTTGCGGCCGAGCAGGTGGTTGAGCAGTGTGGACTTGCCGACGTTGGGGCGGCCGACGATGGCGACGTGTCCGTATCTCGTCACTCCGACCCACCGATGGCTTCCACGAGCCTAGCCGCTGCTTCCTTCTCCGCCTCCCGCCTGGTGCGGCCCTCGCCTCGGGCCGCGAGTTCCGGCACCGCGACCGCGCATTCCACCTCGAAGATCGGTTCGTGGTCGCCACCTCGCTGCGCCACCACGCGATAGCTCGGCAGGGCAAGGCCACGCCCCTGCATGTGTTCTTGCAGGCGGGTCTTGGGGTCCTTGAGGTCCGCGTGCGACACACGCAGCAGCCGGGCACAGAAGAGGCGGTCCACGACCCGTCCGGCAGCAGCCGTGCCGCCGTCGCAAGCCACCGCCCCGATCACGGCTTCGAGGGCGTTGGCGAGCACCGATGCACGCTGCCGAGCGCTGTCGCCACCGCCGAGGCGCAGGAAGTCGCCGAGACCAATCTCCAGCGCCACTTCGGCGAGTGCGTCCCGCTGAACGATGTTGGCACGCATGAGGGTGAGCCGGTCCTCGCGCTCGTCGGAGGCGTCGTACAGTCGTTGCGCCACGATGTGACCGAGCACGGCGTCGCCCAGGAACTCCAGCCGTTCGTTGTGGTCCGCGCCAAAGCTGCGATGTGTGAGCGCGGTTTCGAGCAAGCTGAGGTCATCAAAGACGTGACCGATGCGGCGCTCCAGACGAGCCAGCGCGCCCTTGCGGGCGCGTTGGCAGTTCGCTGCGCGAACTGCTGGCCTTCCCGCGCCGAGCCCAAGGCGCGTCACAGTCGACACACGGCCAGAAAGGCCTCCTGCGGAATCTCGACCCGGCCCACCTGCTTCATGCGCTTCTTGCCGGCCTTCTGCTTCTCGAGCAGCTTGCGCTTGCGGGTGACATCGCCGCCATAACACTTCGCCGTGACGTTCTTGCGCAACGCCTTGACGGTCTGCCGGGCGATGACCTGGCCGCCGATGGCGGCTTGGATGGCAACATCGAACATCTGCCGCGGCACCACCTCCTTCATCGCCCGGACAAGGTCGCGACCGCGGAGCTGCGCCTCGGCGCGATGCACGATCAGCGCCAGCGCATCGACCCGGTCGCCGTTGATGAGCACGTCAAGGCGCACGAGCGGAGCCGGCTCGAAACGATCGAAGGAGTAGTCGAGCGAGGCGAAGCCGCGACTGACCGACTTCAGTCGGTCGAAGAAATCGATCACCACTTCCGCCATCGGGATGTGGTAGTCGATGGACACTTGCGAGCCCGAGAACTGCATCCCTTTTTGGACGCCGCGGCGCTCTTCGCAAAGGCCGATGACATTGCCGACATATTCCTTCGGCACGAGGATGTTGACCGCGGCCACCGGCTCGCGCATCTCGGCGATGTTGCCCGGGTCGGGCAATTGCGACGGATTTTCGACGCGCAACGTGCGCCCGTCACCGGTGACCACCTCGTGCACCACCGTCGGCGCGGAGGTGACAAGATCGAGCCCGTACTCTCGCTCGAGCCGCTGCTGCACGATCTCCATGTGCAACAGGCCCAAGAAGCCACAGCGAAAGCCGAAGCCGAGCGCGTCCGACGTTTCCGGCTCGTAGAAGAGCGATGCATCGTTGAGCGAGAGCTTGCCGAGGGCCTCCCGGAAGTTCTCGAAATCGTCGGAATCGACCGGGAACATGCCGGCATAGACCTGCGGCTTCACCGCCGCGAAACCGGGCACGGCAGCCACGTCGGGGGTAGATGCCGCGACGATGGTGTCGCCCACGGGTGCACCGCGGATGTCCTTGATGCCGGCCACAAGATAGCCCACGTCTCCGGCCTCGAGGGCGTCCCGGCGCTGGCGCTTGGGCGTGAAGACGCCGAGCTGATCGACCACGTGCGCCTTGCCCACCGTCTTCGTCACCACGCGCTCGCCAAGACGCACCCGGCCGTCGAGCACACGCACCAGCGAGACGATGCCGAGATAGTTGTCGAACCAGGAATCGACGATGAGCGCCTTGAGCGGCGCGTCCGGATCGCCCGTGGGCGCCGGCACGCCGGCGATGATGTACTCGAGCAGTTCCTCGATGCCTTGCCCGGTCTTGGCGCTCACCTCGATGGCGTCATCGCCCGGCAGGCCAATGATGTCGTCGATCTCCTGCTTCACCCGTTCCGGGTCGGCCTGGGGAAGGTCGATCTTGTTCAGCACCGGCAGCACTTCGAGCCCTTGGCCGATGGCGGTATAGCAGTTTGCGACCGATTGCGCTTCCACCCCTTGCGCTGCGTCCACCACCAGGAGCGCACCCTCGCACGCGGCCAGCGAGCGCGACACCTCGTAGCTGAAGTCGACATGGCCAGGGGTGTCGATGAAGTTGAGCCGATAGGTGCGACCGTCGCGAGCGCCGTAGTCCAAGGTGACGCTCTGCGCCTTGATGGTGATGCCCCGCTCGCGCTCCAGATCCATGGAGTCGAGCACCTGCTCCGCCATCTCGCGATCGGACAGTCCGCCACAGCGCTGGATCAGGCGATCCGACAGCGTCGACTTGCCGTGATCGATGTGGGCGATGATGGAAAAGTTGCGAACAGACTCGGCTTGCGTCATCGCCCGGGATTATATCTTCCGCAGCAGGGTCGCTGACGGCTCGGCGAAGCGACGAGAAAGGCCTAGCGCCAAGGCAAGCCCGCCGACAAGCGCAGCCATCAGCCAACCCTCCGCGAGGTCGAACGCGGCCACCGCCAACATCCCAACGGCCACCATCCCGAGCGGCAGGCCGAAGACCAAGCCGCTCGCTTGGACGAAGGCAGCGCAGGTCGCCTGCACCTCGACGCGGGCCCCGACTGCGGCATCGCCGGGCACATCGATCACGGTCCGTGGCGCGCGGAACCCCACACCGCAACGGCCGCTGCACCCAGCACAGGTGGCGTCGTCTAGCCGCACGCGGCAGGTGCCGGCCGCGGACCTCTCTACGGTGCCGGTGCGGATCATGTCTTTCATGTTCTGCTGCTCGGGCCGCGGGCGAGGCCCGAGTCCCGGCGCCACGCTGGCCTCACTCGCCGTTCCTTTCCTCAGGCGCATAGTGGATGCCTTCCGCGATGCGTCGCGCCGTTGCTGCCGGCACTTCTCCCACCACGGTCACTAGATGGCTGCGGCGCTCCGGTCCTCGGGCGAGGCGGGTGTGCAGGGAAGTCGCGCCGCGCCGGGTTGTGGCCGGCGCCGGTGCCTTTGCCGGCGCCGTCTCGACAAACACGGAAAACGTGGCGATGCCGTCGCTGAACAAGAGGGTGCTCACTTGGCGGCGGGCGCTGCCGACACGGCCGCGGCCGTCGGTCATGCGGAAGCCGGAGGGCACCCAGCGGGCCCGCCATGCGGGGGGTGCGAGTGGGCCACTTGCGGCCGGTGGAACCCGACTGGTGACGAGGCCCGTCGCACTTGGACTCGCGTCTGCGGCAGCCACTTCATCGCCCGTACGCAGCGACGTGAACTGGAAGACCTCCAGCCGCCGCCCTGCCTGATCGTGCAGTTCCGAGCGCAGCAGCAGTGCCGTGTCCTGGTCCAGCCAAACCCGATAGCCGTAGCGATTCTCGTCGCGCGGCGTGATCGCGAGACGAACGGCAGTGCGCCCGGCAACGCGGTCCTGCCCCTTGAGGCGTACGTCGTAGTGTTCGCCAAGCCCTTGCAGCTGCGGCGAGAAGGCGCGGGCATAGGGGCCGTCTGGAAGCTGATCGATGACGGCGTGCAGTTCGTCGCCGGCCTCGGCGATACAGGAGACGTCGTCGCCCACGCGGATGATCTCGCGGCGAGCGCCATCGAGATACACGAGCCGCTCGTGCTCAACGCCATCGACCACCTTGTGGACGATGCGAAACGCGCTGAGTTCGCCGTCAAGGTAACTGAACACGCCATCGTAGTCGGCGGTGCGAAACGCCTGATCCATGCGCTGCAGCCAGTCCTCCGGGACGGCTGCGCCCACGCCCAGTGCAGTGACGGCACTCGCCGCCGCCAGCCAAGCACCGACGCGGCGCATCATTCCCCTTCCGCCTCGGCAGAGGGCGCATCGCCGAGCACCCGCGCCAGCGGAATGCCGGCGCTGCCGGCAGCGGCGTTGTAGCGGGCGTGTTGGAGCATGTAGGCATTCATGCGGCGTCGGTCGATGGGCGCGAGCTCGACCTCCTGCGTCGGCGGCTGGGCGTCGGGCGGCAGCGTTGCGGTCGGCACGGCCGTCGCCGGCGTCACTGCCCTGCCGGCGACGAGGTCCGGGGGTTCCCCCTCCTGCATGAGGCCCGCGACCAGCACCACCGTCAAGGCAGCCAGCACGGCCACCACTGCTGCCACCGACGGCCCCAGCCTGAGTCGCGGCCGGCGGCCTGCCTTGGCACGACGCCCACGTCTCGTTCCGAGTGGGACGGATGCCGAGGGCGTGGTCGATGAGGTCAGCGCACCACGCATCACCGCACTTGCAAAATGCATGCGCTCCCACTTGGCGCGCAGTTCGTCGTCGCGGGAAGCAGCGTCCAGCACGCCGTGGAGTTCGTCAGGCGTAGCCTCGCCATCCATGGCCGCCGAGAGCGTTTCCTGTACGCCGTCGGAGGTGTTTGCCTGGTTCACCGGAATCTCACCGTCCTCCTGTTTCTGGGGTTCGCGGCGATCAAGGGCCGAATCGCCGCATCGATAGCTTCACGGGCACGGAAGATACGGGAGCGCACCGTGCCCACCGGACACTCCATGATTGCGGCGATTTCACCATAGGTTAGACCATCGAACTCGCGCAGAGTTACCGCAACACGCAGATCTTCCGGCAGATCGGCAAGCGCGGCGGCGATGACGCGTTCGAGTTCGTCGCGGCGCAAGAGGCTCTCCGGGTCGGCACCGTCCTGCAGCGACTCGATGTTCGGCGAGTCCGTGCCTTCCGGATCGAGTTCCACCGGCGCCGGTCGTCGCATCCGGGTGGCGTTGAAGTTCTTCGCCGTGTTGACGGCGATTCGATAGAGCCACGTGTAGAAGGCGCTTTCGCCGCGAAAGCGCGGCAGCGCCCGGTACGCCTTGATGAAGGCCTCCTGCACCACATCCTCGACATCCTCCTTCGTCGCCACGAAGCGCGCCACGAGCGCGTGGATGCGATGGCGGTGGCGGCGGTACAGGAGGTCGAAGGCCATGCCGTCGCCACCCTGGACGCGTCTCACCAACTCGCCGTCGGTGTCGGCGCCGCGACCATTACTGGGAACCTGTTCTGTCAAGCCGTTTTTGCGCCTGTCGCGCCCTTTACGCTAATGTGACACCGGATATGGACACACGTTACCAAAGCGATGTTCTGATCGTCGGCAGCGGCGCTGCCGGCCTTGCCCTTGCTTTGCACCTTGCCGACACCGCCAAAGTTACCGTGCTTTCGAAAGACGAAGTGCGCGGAGGTTCCACGAATCGCGCGCAAGGTGGCGTGGCGGCGGTCACCGATGGCGACGACAGCTTCGCCTCGCACATTGCGGACACGATCGCCGCGGGCGGCGGGCTGTGCGACGAGAGGGTCGTCGAGGAAGTGGTGCGGCGCGGGCCAAGCGCCATCGACCGCATCGTCGCGCAGGGTCTCGCCTTCGACGGCGAACACGGCCGCCCACACCTCACCCGCGAAGGCGGCCACACCCGTCGGCGGGTGCTGCACGTCGCCGACCACACGGGCCGCGCCATCGCCACGACCTTGATCGAGCACGCCAGCCGCCATCCCAACATCCGCATCCTCGCCGACCGGGTTGCCATCGACGTGATCACCGCCGCGCGCCTCGGCAGTCGTCGCAATCGAGCCCTCGGCGCCTATGTCTTCAATCGCCACACCGGTCAGGTGGAGGTGTTCGAAGCGCCCAGCGTCGCCCTCGCCACCGGCGGCGCCAGCAAGGTCTATCTCTACACCAGCAACCCCGACGGCGCCACCGGCGATGGCATCGCCATGGCCTGGCGCGCCGGTTGCCGGGTCGCGAACATGGAGTTCAATCAGTTCCACCCCACTTGCCTGCACCACCCCGACGCACGCTCGTTCCTGATCTCGGAAGCCGTGCGAGGCGAAGGCGGCCGCCTGCTGCTGCCGGACGGCTCGCCGTTCATGCAGCGGTTCGACCCCCGCGGCGAACTCGCCTCACGCGACGTGGTGGCACGCGCCATCGACCACGAGATGAAGCGCCTGGGCGCGCCCTGTGTGCATCTCGACATCAGCCACAAGCCGGCAGCGTCCATCGAGGCGCATTTCCCAACCATCCTCGAAGCCTGCCTGAAGGTGGGCATCGACATGCGCCGAGAGCCGATTCCGGTGGTGCCGGCGGCGCACTACACCTGCGGCGGCGTCATGGTGGGCACCAACGGCCGCACCGACCTGCCGGGGTTGTATGCCATTGGCGAAGTGGCTTGTACGGGCCTGCACGGCGCCAATCGCCTCGCCAGCAACTCGCTGCTTGAATGTCTCGTGCTAGCGGAGACCGCAGCCGACGACATTCGCCGCCAACGCCGTCGTCCTGCGGAGGTGATCTCGGCGCCGGACTGGGACGAGAGCAGGGTGACGGATTCCGACGAACAGGTAGTGCTGGCACACAACTGGACGGAGCTCAGGCGCTTCATGTGGGACTACGTCGGCATCGTCCGCACCGACAAGCGTCTCGCGCGGGCCGCGCGCCGCATCGAGCTCCTGAAGCGCGAAATCCACGAGTACTACGCTAACCACAGGGTTTCGGCGGACCTCATCGAACTGCGCAATCTAGTCCAGGTGGCGGCGCTCATCGTCAAGTGCGCGACCATGCGGCGCGAGAGCCGCGGCCTGCACTACACCCTGGACCATCCGCACACCTCCCCCATCGCCACGCCAAGCATCGTGCCGCCGGTCAGCGACGACCCCTTGGACGTGCTCCAGCCAGCAAGGCGCGTCGCAGCCGGGCGAAGGCCTCCGGCGTCAGTCGGCCCGCGCGCATTGGGATGATCCGCCGCCGAGTGCGAACCACCAACAGGCGATCCGTCATCCACAGAGGCGAAGCCACGGCCACCGGAACCGGCGTCGTTGGCGTCGATTCCGGCGCCAGAATCACCACCCGATCCTCGACAAAGCGAAACCGCCACACCTCCGGCCGAGCAAGCGCCCGCCCATGCCAGGCGAGCGACAATCCGGCCACGATCACGGCCGGCCAACCGAACCAGGCGACCCAAGGCGCGGCAAGCAGAAGGTGAATGACCGCCACAACGGCGAACCATTCTCCATCGGGCCACCACCGAACCTCATCCGCATCCTCCACGAAAGTCGCTCCTTCCATTGCGGTGGTTGCTCCGGAGCGAGGCCGAGTCGCCCTACGTCGCATGGGAAAAAACTCCTAGCGCATTGATATACAATTGAATTACGTCGAAGCCGAGTCAACACCAACGGGCCAGCCGGATGGCGCCGTGAGCAGTGCTTCGGAGCGAGGGCCCATCACGCTTCTCGCGCCGAGGCGAAGCAACCAAGGGTCTGAAGGTGTAACCAGCCCTTCCCCGCGAGACCGACCCAGTCCGGCGGCGGGCAAGGCTGCCTTGTACGCTGCTGTCGGCGGCGTGCGCAGCTACGGCTCCAACCTGCCGCGGTTGAACTCGCGAATGGCCTCCACCACGGCGCCAAGCCGCTGCGGCGGCGATTCCCGCTCGCGCAGCCAATCGAGCACGACCCAATCGTCGCACGCGAGCAGCGCCCGGTAATCTGCCTGCAAGCCGGCCGGCAACGTCGCATAGCGCTTGTCTGCGAAGCCTACAAGCAGCAAGTCCAACTCCAGCATTCCCCGTCGGCTGCGCCAGCGGACTCGTTCACAATCCGCACGCGCAGCGGCCTTCGTTTCGTCCATCGTCCGGCTGCTACACTTTCCTACATGTCGCACACAGACCCAGCCAAAAGCCGCGTCCCCAATCTCGTTGCCTTGCAGTTGGCCGGCACGGATGCGGCCCAGTTCCTGCAAGGGTATCTCACTGCGGACATGAACGAGATCGAGCCGCACGCAGGGCTGCCGATGGCGTGGTGCACGCTGAAGGGACGGGTGCTGGCAAACGGCTGGGTTGCGGGCACTCAAGAGACCGTGACATTGCTAGTGGATGCCTCTGTGGCCGACGCGCTCGAGCGGGAAATGCGCAAATACCTCCTGTTCTCCCGATCGAAACTGCAGCGCGCGGCATTGCCGCCCAACCTTGCCTTGCCCCCCACCACAGGCCGTGCCGGCGACGACGCCCAGGCGCTGGCAGACGCCCTCGCCGAGGCGGCGCTCGTGATCGTCAATGCAGACACATCCGAGTCGTTCCTGCCACAGATGATTGGCCTCACCGACATCGGCGCCGTCAGCTTCGCCAAGGGCTGCTATCTCGGCCAAGAAGTGGTCGCGCGCGCTCAGCACCGAGGGGAGGTCAAGGTTCGGCTCAGACGCTACGAACCGTCAGGCAATCCCCTTCCGGCCATTGGCGACGACTTGCTGGATGGAACGCGTCGCGTCGGCACCGTGGTCGGCGTCGGTGCTGGCATCGTGCTCGCGGCCACTCGCAGCGCGTCCACCCAACTAGAAGCCGCCGACGGTTCCCCCCTCAAGCTGGCCGCTTGAGCATGTCCGAAGAGCATCGACCCGACCGCGAGTTCGGCTTCCACACCCGCTCCATCCATGCCGGCGCACGGCCCGATCCCACCACCGGCGCCCGCGCCATCCCCATCTTTCAAACCACGAGCTACGTCTTCGAGGACCCAGAGTCCGCGGCCGCCTACTTCAACCTGCAGGAATACGGCAACACCTATTCCCGCATCATGAACCCCACCGTGGCGGCGTTCGAGGAACGGCTCTCCAACCTCGAAGGCGGCATCGGCGCGGTCGCGTTCGCGAGCGGCCTCGCGGCGCAATCCTCGGCGCTGTTTACCCTGCTTGCACCCGGTGACCATGTAGTCGCCAGCGCCGCCCTCTACGGCGGCACGGTCACCCAGCTCAAGCACCTCGAACGCAAACTCTCGCTCGATGTCACCTTCGTCGATCCAGACCGACCACAGAACTGGGCCGATGCCGTGTGCGACGAAACCAAGCTGCTATTCGGCGAAACCATCGGCAATCCCGGAGGCAACGTACTCGACATCGAGGCCGTCGCCAGCATCGCCCACGACGCCGGTGCGCCGCTCCTGGTGGACAACACCTTCGCCACCCCGTGGCTTTGCCGCCCGCTCGACTGGGGCGCGGACATCGTCGTGCACTCCGCCACCAAATTTCTCGGCGGCCACGGCACCAGCATCGGCGGCGCTGTGGTGGATGCCGGCGAGTTTGATTGGTCCAACGGTCGCTTCCCCATCATCGCCGAGCCTTCGCCGGCCTACCACGGCCTCGCCTTCCACGAGACCTTCGGCACCTATGGCTACCTGATGAAGCTGCGCGCCGAGACGCTACGCGACTTAGGCGGCGCCATGAGCCCGTTCAACGCCTTCCTGTTCCTGCAAGGGATCGAGACGCTGGGGCTGCGCATGGACCGACACGTCGGCAACGCCCGCACAATCGCCGCGTGGCTGGCAGAGCGCGACGACGTGACCCAAGTGCGCTACCCGGGACTCGCTGGCTCGAAATACGACGGACTCGTGGCGAAGTACCTCCCCCGAGGCGCCGGCGCCGTGTTCTGCTTCGATCTCGACGGGGGCCGTCAAGCCGGCCAGGACTTCATCCGCGGCGTACGGCTGTTCTCCCACCTCGCCAACGTCGGCGATGCCAAGAGCCTCATCATCCACCCGGCAAGCACCACCCACCGCCAGCTTAACGACGACGAACTCGCCGCCGCCGGCATCGGCCCCGGCACCATCCGCCTCTCCATCGGCCTCGAGGACGCGCAAGACCTCCTCTGGGACCTCGAACAAGGATTCGCGCAAATTGGCTGACACCCCGAACATGGAAATCTGGCAGGACCCGGAGACCATCCAGACCATTCTGCACAACGCCCGCACCGTGGCGGTTGTGGGGCTTTCCTCGAACCCGTTGCGCGCCAGCAACTTCGTCGGCTTCTACGCTCGCCGCCACGGCTACCGTGTCATCCCCGTCAACCCCCGCGAGAGCGAGGTGTTCGGCGAACGCTCCTGGCCGAGCCTCAGCGAAATCCCGGAGCCGGTGGACGTGGTGGACGTGTTCCGCGCACCAGACGCCGTGCCCGGCATCGTGGAGGAGTCCATCGCCATCAACGCCAAGGCCCTGTGGCTGCAGTTCGGCGTGATCCACGAAGAGGCGGCCACCCAAGCCCGCGATGCCGGCATCGATGTGGTGATGGACCGCTGCCTAAAGATCGAGCACGCCCGCTACATCGGCCGAATGCACGTCCTCGGCTTCAACACCAACACCCTATCGGCAAGGCGGGAAGTCCCGGCCTAGAGCCCGTCTGTAGGACATTGCCGTCAATCTGGCAGTTTTCGCGCCTTACGCCGTCGGTGTCGAGAGCCAAGATCCTGTAAGATCGCCCTAGACCCAAGGGGTGGCCACAAGCCTGAGACGCGGATTCGAGCCGCGGACCCTTTGAACCTGAACCGGGTAATGCCGGCGGAGGGATAGGGCGCCGCAATCAGGGCATCTCTTCTCCGCCGATCGAGGAGGACGAGATGACCACTTTCCCCACCTTCCCTCACCGTCGAGCAGCCGAAGCCGGGCCTCTGGCCGTCGCGTTGGCGCTCGTCCTCTGGACTCCATCCACGTTTGCCGAGGCAGCGGAACAAGAGGCGGCGGAGATCGAGGAAATCGTGGTTACGGCCACGTTTCGCGGCGATGAACTGGACGGCGTACCGGCGAGCATTGGCGTTGTGTCGGCTGAAGAAATCGCCCGGCGCGGGGCCACGCACCTCGAAGAAATCCTGGCCGCCATTCCGAACCTCAACTACTCGAAGGGGGCGTCGCGGGCGCGGTTTCTTCAGATTCGCGGCATTGGTGAGCGGGGGCAATTCAGCGAACCGCTCAATTCGTCGGTGGGGTTGATCGTCGATGGCGTTGATCTTTCGGGAATCGGCACCGTGGCGACGCTGTTCGATGTCGAGCAGGTGGAAGTGCTGCGCGGGCCGCAGGGCACGCGGTATGGGGCGAACGCGCTCGCTGGCCTCGTGAACGTTGTGACGCACGCACCCACTGCCGCACCCGAGGGCGAGATGGAACTCGCCGCCGGCAACTACGGCGCGGTCGGTGTCGGTGCAGTGGTCGCAGGACCGCTTGGCGAAAACGCCCGCGGCAGACTGGCAGCCCGTGTGGACCGGGCGGACGGGTTCATGGAAAACGCCCACTTGGGCGTGGACGACACCGACAACACCGACGAGACGCTGCTGCGGGGCAAGCTCTCCTTCGATGCCGGCGAGTCCACAACCATCGACCTCACCGCCGGCTTCATCGACGCCAACAACGGCTACGACGCATTCTCGCTCGACAACACGCGCGTCACGCTGGCCGACGAGCCGGGGCACGACACACAGCAAACAACCTACGCTTCCGCCGGTGTCAAGTGGGACGACAACCCGGCCTTCACGACGCTGGCGCACGTTGGCGTCGCCGCGTCGGACATGGCCTACGGCTATGACGCCGACTGGGTGCATGTCGGCTTCCATCCCTGGGAGTATTCGGGCACGGACGACTATCGGCGCGACCGCAACACCTTGACGGCGGAGTTGCGTCTGGTTTCGAAGCCGGGCGCGGAGATTTGGGGCGGGACGGCGTGGTCCCTCGGCGCCTACGCGCTGCGTCAGGACGTGGCGCTGACCCGGCAATCGACCTTCATCGATTCAGACTTCACGAGCGACTACGAGGTGGGCCGCTTCGCCGTATTCGGTCAGACGGAAACGACGCTCGACGCCCAATCCACCTTGACGATGGGCCTGCGCCTAGAGCGACACTCGTCGTCCTACGACGACAGCGACCGCGCAAGCTTCTCCCCGGGCGACAACTTGGTGGGAGGACGCTTGGCCTACGACCGCGCGCTCGGTGCGGGGGTGGTCGGCTACGGCTCGATTTCCCGCGGCTACAAGGCCGGCGGCTTCAACATCGACGGCACCTTGCCAGTTGATCTGCGCGAGTACGACCCGGAAGTGCTGTGGAACTTCGAGGCGGGAGTCAAGGTGGGAGCGTTGGCGAGGCGCCTGAGTCTTCGCGCTGCGATCTTCGAGATGCGCCGAGACGACGTGCAGATCGACAGTTCTATCGTATTCTTCCACGAAGACGGCGGCGCGGAGTTCATCGACTTCGTCGGCAATGCGGCCGAGGGTGTGAACCGAGGCGTCGAAGTGGACATGGAGTTCGCGGCCACCGACGCGGTGTCGCTCCATGCCCGGCTTGGTCTTTTGCACTCCGAGTACGACGACTACATCAACGGCGAGGGCATGGATCTCACCGGTCGCGAACAGGCCCACGCACCCGGCTACCAGTTCAGCCTAGGTGCGAGTTTCGCGTTCGGCGAAGGGTTTTCCGCAACGGTGAGCCTAGACGGACGCGACGAGTTTTACTTCTCCGACAGCCATGACGAAAAGTCGGTGCCCTACGAACTCCTGAACGCGAGTGTCGGCTACCAGGGGCGCAACTGGTCGGTGACGGCGTGGGCGCGCAACATCACCGACGAGGACTATCTCGTGCGCGGCTTCTACTTCGGCAACGACCCGCGTGACGGCTACACAGACCGCGGCTTCACGCAGCTCGGAGAACCGCAACGCTTCGGCATAACGGCAAGCCGATCATGGTAGCTAGCGCGGACTAGCGGCTCCGCATACCCCGCGACATCCCCTCCGAGAATAAGGCGAGGAACGCTGTTTCTCGGAGGGGGGAGTGAGGAG
>VXSY01000181.1 GCA_009837725.1 Gammaproteobacteria bacterium
TCGTGGGGCCCGAGACGCATGCCTCGATCGGCGTCAACATCCAAGGACCCTCCCTCATCCGAGCGCCGGACTGGCTGCCGAGCCGGCTTGGCAACTACTACCTCTACTTCGCCGACCACAAGGGCAGCTACATCCGCCTTGCCTATGCCGATGAGCTGGCCGGACCGTGGAGCGTGCATCCGCCGGGCAGCCTCCATCTGGCGCAGTCCTGCTTCCCCACAAGCCCGCCCGAAGCGCCGCCGGAGCTTGTGGAGGCGGCAGAAAGTCGCGCCCGCGCTAGCGGCGTGACCTATGGCCACAGCGCCATGCACGAACTGACGACGCCGCACATCGCCTCGCCGGATGTGCATGTGGACGATGCCAATCGCCGTATCGTGATGTACTTTCACGGCCTCGAAGACGCCGGCGTGCAACTCTCGAGGGTGGCGCTGTCGTCCGACGGCGTCGAGTTCCGCGCGCGCCCGGAAACGCTTGGGCGCACCTACATGCGCGTGTTCCAGCATGGCGGCTGGACCTATGCCCTCGCCATGCCCGGCCGCTTCTATCGCTCGAGCGATCCGTTGAGCGGCTTCGAGGAAGGCCCGCTCCTGTTCAACCCGAACATGCGGCACGGCGCGGTGCTGCTGCGTGGCGACACGCTGCACGTGTTCTGGACCCAGGTCGGCGATGTGCCGGAACGCATCCTGCACTCGACCGTGGAACTTGGCGGCGACTGGATGGCGTGGCGGGAGTCGGACGCCACCGAGGTGATGCGACCGGAACGACCTTGGGAGGGCGGCCATGCGCCGCTTGCGCCTTCCGTGCGCAGCGTCGCCTATGGGCATGTCAATCAGCTCCGAGACCCGGCGATCTTCGAGGAGAACGGTGCGCTGTATCTGCTCTACGCCGTCGCTGGCGAGAGCGGCATCGGCATCGCTAAGCTCACGCTTTGACGAGTCCAAGCCCGCATTTCTCACCAGCCCACGTAGCGAGGGCGACGAGGCGCCGCTGTGGCTGCGGGTGCGCACGCGTGCCAGGAGGCACGGCGGAAGACGGCGAAGGCACCGCCTTGAAGTTTCGCGCAAGCGAAACTTCCAACGCGCCCGTATGGCGCGCGAACGGGCCTGTAAGGCCCGCAGGCATAGCTGGGACTATGTTGAGCCGGCTGGAGCGAACCTGTCCGAAGGACAGGCGAACGCGTCCGCAGGACGCGCGAGCACCTTGCGCAGCCACAGCGAGTGCATCGTCGTCCGCAGTAGGGGGCTGGTGAGAAATGCGGGCTGGCCTCCGCATCGGCTTGGTCGCCGGGGAGCCTTCGGGCGACATTCTCGGCGCGGGTCTCATGGCGGCGCTGCGTGTGCGGCGCCCCGACGCTACCTTCACTGGCATCGGCGGGCAGCGAATGCTGGAGTGTGGGCTCGAACCGGTGGCAGACATGGATCGCCTGGCCGTGAACGGCTTTCGCGACCCCATCGTTCGACTGCCAGCGCTCGTGCAACTCCTCCGTCGCCTAAACCGCCACTTCCGTACCGAGCGCGTCGACGCGCTGGTGGGGGTCGACTTCAACGTCTTCAATCTCATTCTGGAACGCGGCGTGAAGCGTCGCGGTGTCCCGACGGCGCACTATGTCAGCCCGTCGGTGTACGCATGGCGGGAGGGGCGCACGCGCAAGATCGGTCGATCCGCAGACGTCGTACTGGCGCTGTATCCGTTCGAGCCGCCGCTGTACGAGCGGCGGCGCGCCCGCGCCGTCTTCGTGGGCCACCCGGCTGCCGACGAGATTGGCCTCGGCGATGGTTCCCCGGCGGCGCGGCGAGCAGCACGGATCGCCTTGGGACTGCCGCTGGACCGAGTCGTGCTCGGCGTGCTGCCGGGCAGCCGAATGGCCGAGGTCAACTATCTGGCGCACTCGTTCCTAGAAGCCGTGGCGCGCGCCCGCGCGACTTTCGGCGGCGACCCGCTGGTGGCGGTACCCACCGTTTCCGAACGCGTCCACGCGGCGGTGCACGCGGTGGCGGCGCCGTTCCCCTTGGACGTGCGCTTGGTAGAGGGCCAGTCCCGGCTTGTCATGGCGGCGTCCGACATGGTGCTCGTCAAGTCCGGCACCGCAACGCTGGAAGCGATGCTGCTGCGGCGACCGATGGTGGTGTCGTACCGCATGGGCAGCGTCGGCGCCGCCATCTTCCGCGCCATGAGCACGACCAAGCATGTCGCGCTACCCAACATCCTAGCCGGTCGCGAGCTGGTGCCGGAACTGCTGCAGGAAACCGCGACACCGGCCAACCTCGCGGCGGCTATCGCCGGCGTCTGGCATCGCGTCCACGCCGACAGCGCCTACTTCGATGCTTGCGAGGAACTGCACCACCAACTCCGCCGTGGTGCGGACGGTCAGGCCGCCGAAGCGGTTCTGACACTCATTGGCCAACCGAATCAATATCTTGGGGGCGACAGCCCCCCAACCCCCAAGATGTAGGGGTGGGCCGACACATTTGCTTGCCGCGGTGGGCTGCTATAGTCGCCTCGATCATGTTGCATTCGGCAAGTCTCGTGGGCGGCGACGCAAACCCTCTCGGCACGGTGAAGGGCGTGCTGGCTGGGGTGGACGAGGTAGGGCGCGGACCGCTGGCAGGACCCGTCATGGCCGCGGCCGTGGTGCTCGATCCCAAGCGACCGGTCGAGGGCATCCGCGACTCCAAGGAACTCACGGCGCCGCAACGCGAGGAACTCGCCGGCGAGATTCGCGAACGAGCGCTCGCATGGTCCATCGGTCGCGCCGATGTCGAGGAAATCGACCGCATCAACATCCTGCGGGCGACCCTCGTGGCCATGCGAAGGGCCGTGGCGGGGCTTAGCGTGACGCCCACTGTCGCCTACGTGGACGGCAACATGGCACCGAATCTGTCGTGTCCAGCAGTGACGGTGGTGCGCGGCGACGCCACCATGCCGATGATCGGTGCCGCGTCGATCCTGGCCAAGGTAACGCGTGACCAAGAGATGCGACGGGCCGCCGAGCGCTTCCCCGGCTATGACTTCGAGCGGCACAAGGGCTATGCCACCGCCGCTCACCTCAGGGCCCTGAAGCGACTGGGGCCCACCCCCATCCACCGCCGTTCGTTCGCGCCGGTGGGGCGCGGACACGGCGGCGCCAAGCAGCTTGCATTGGGATGAGCGAAGCGGAAGTCGCCCTCGAGGAAACCGCGCCAGCGGCAGAACTGCCGCCGGCACCCATCGTGGCCGATGCAATCGTGCCTGTCGCGGTGGAATTCGCGCACCTGGCAGTCCACAGCGAGTACTCGGTCAGCGACGGATTGATCCGCGTCAAGGAACTCGCGGCGAGGGCCGCCGAACTCAACATGCCGGCCGTGGCGCTCACGGACCTGCACCTGTTTGGTCTTGTCAAGTTCCAGACCGCCTGCCAGGACGCTGGCATCAAGGCCATCCTCGGCGCCGATCTTCGCTTCGCGCAAGGCGACGAACTGCGTCGCTGCTCCGTGCTGGTGGCAAATCAGGAAGGCTACGGCAACCTGCTTGCGCTCGAGTCGTCCGCCTATGCCGACCCGGACACGGGCCACGGCACCGTGGACGCCACTCGGCTGAGGCGTGGCGGCAGAGGGCTTGCGGTGCTGCTCGGTGCCGACAGCGATGTGGGCCACGCTCTCGCCAGCGACCGCCCCGACGAGGCGGCAGAGGCGCTGGCAGCATGGCGTGAGAGTTTCGCCGACCGGGTGTATTTGCAGGTCGTCCGCACCGGCCGCCCAGGCGAGAACGAGTTCGTGATGCAGGCGGCGGAGTTCGCGGCGCGCTGGCAGGTTCCGCTGGTTGCCAGCAACGACGTGCGCTTCCTCACCGCGGACGACTTCGAGGCGCACGAAACGCGAGTGTGCATTCAGGACGGCCGGGTGTTGAACGACCCCCGCCGCGAGCGCCGCTACAGTCCGCAGCAATACCTGCGCAGTGGCGCAGAGATGGCCGACGTCTTCGCCGATCTGCCGGAAGCCATCGACAATGCCGCCGAACTTGCACGCCGCTGCACGCACGAAGTGCAACTCGGCGAGTACTTCCTGCCGAAGTATCCGGTTCCGTCGGGCCAGACGCTGGAAACCATGCTCGAGCTGCGGGCACGGGAAGGATTGCTGGCGCGCAGCAACACACGCCGAACGGACCTGCCCGATGCGGACTACGACGCGCGGCTTGACTACGAGCTCGACGTCATCAAGCGCATGGGATTCGCCGGCTACTTCCTCATCGTCCAGGAGTTCGTCAATTGGGCGAAGCGGAACGACGTGCCGGTTGGTCCCGGACGCGGCTCCGGGGCCGCCTCACTGGTGGCATACAGCCTCGGCATCACCGACCTCGATCCCTTGGAATACGACCTCCTGTTCGAGCGGCTGCTGAATCCGGAACGGGTATCCATGCCGGATTTCGACATCGACTTCTGCATGGAGAAGCGCGACCAGGTGATCGCCCATGTGGCGGAGCTCTATGGCCGCGAATCGGTGAGCCAGATCGCCACCTTCGGCACCATGGCCGCCCGCGCGGTGGTACGCGACGTGGCGCGGGTGCAGGGCAAGCCGTTTGGCCTCGCCGACCGGCTCTCGAAGATGATCCCGTTCGAGGTGGGCATGACGCTCGCCAAGGCCGTCGAGCAGGAAGAGGAACTGCGCGACTTCATCGCCGGGAACGACGAAGTGTCGGAAATCATGGAGATGGCCGAGAAGCTCGAGGGCATCGTCCGCAACGTCGGCAAGCACGCCGGCGGCGTGGTGATCGCGCCGACGGCGCTTACCGACTTCGTGCCGCTCTATGCCGACGAAGCCGGCAGCGGTGTGGTGTCGCAGTTCGACCTCTACGACGTCGAACAGGCGGGCCTCGTCAAGTTCGACTTCCTGGGCCTCAAGACCCTGACGATCATCGACTGGGCTGCCGCCGCAATCAACGAGGAGCGTGTGGCACTCGGCGAGGCTCGCATCGACGTGCAGAACCTCCCCCTCGACGATCCGGACACCTACGCATTCCTGAAGACGGCCGAAACCACCGCCATCTTCCAGCTCGAGTCCACCGGCATGAAGGACTTGATCCGCCGCCTGCAGCCCGACTCCATCGATGACATCACGGCGCTGGTGGCGCTGTATCGACCGGGGCCTCTGCAATCTGGCGCCGTGGATCAATACGTGGACCGCAAGCATGGCCGCGCCCCGGTGACCTATCCGCATGCAAGCCTCACGAAGGTGCTGGAGACCACCTATGGCGTGATGCTCTATCAGGAACAGGTGATGAGCGGCGCGCAGGAATTGGCGGGCTTCTCGCTCGGTCAAGCGGACCTGTTGCGACGCGCGATGGGCAAGAAGAAACCCGAAGAGATGGCGAAGATGCGCGCGATGTTCCTGGAGGGCGCCCGCGAACAGGAGGTGGACGAGGGGATTGCGAGCGGCATCTTCGATCAGATGGAGAAGTTTGCCGGCTATGCCTTCAACAAGGCGCACTCCGCCGGATATGCGCTGCTCACCTATCAGACCGCGTGGCTGAAGGCGCACTATCCGGCGCACTTCATGTCGGCGGTGCTTTCTGCCGACATGCACGTCACCGACAAGGTGGTGGCGCTCGTGGACGAAGCGCACCGCATGGGGCTTGCCGTGCGCCCGCCAGACCTGAACGAAAGCGCCTATCGTTTCCGCGCCGTTCCGTGCGGGGACGGCGGTGGCAGGGGTAGCCACGCCATTCTCTACGGGCTCGGCGCGGTTCGCGGCGTCGGCGAAGGACCCGTCGAGAGCATCCGCGCCGAAATCGAGGCGGCCGGCCCGTTCTCTGATCTCGGCGATTTTTGCCGCCGCGTGGACTCGAAGAAGGCGAACAAGCGCGTCGTCGAGGCATTGGTCCGGGCGGGCGCCATGGATGGCTTCGGCACCGATGACGAAGACCGCGACATGGTGCGCGCGCGACTGCTCGACGATTTGCCCGCCACCATGCAGGGGGCGGAGCAGGCCGCGCACGGTGCCTCGGCGGGGATGCAGGATCTGTTTGGCGGCGTCGAGGCGACGCCCCGGCATCCAGACCGGCCGCCGGTTACCCCTCTCAGTTGGCGCGAACGGCTCGACGGCGAGAAAGAAGCGCTTGGGCTGTTCCTTACAGGCCATCCCATCGAGGCCTATCTCGACGAGATCCGCGCCTTCTGTCCGAACAACATCGCTTCGCTGTCACCGAATCGGGGTACGACTCGGCGCGTTGCCGGGCTCGTGGTGTCGCAACGCACGCGGCGCAGTCGCCGCGGCGACATCATGTCGTTCGTGGTGCTCGACGACCGCAGCGGCCGGCTCGAAGTGAGCGTGTTTGGCGATCTGCTGCGCAATCATCGGCAGAAGCTCGCCAAGGATGCGGTCTTGGTGTTTGAGGGCGAGGTGCGCGTCGACGACCGCAACGGCAGCAACCAGCTTCGCGCTTCCGCCATCGAGACCATGGAGGAAGCACGCCGCCGGCACGCGAGGAGCATCTGCATCAGGCTCGGTGGCGATGCTGGGGAAGCCGGCACGGAACCGGCAACTGCGCTCAGAAAGGCCATCGGCACGCACCTCAGTCCCGATGGCTGTCCGTTGGTGGTTGAGTATCAGGGCAACCATGCGGCTGCGCGCATCGCCTTGGGTGACGCCTGGCGCGTGGATGCGAGCGACGAAGTGCTGACGGCGCTGCGCTCGGCCTTTGGCGAGGCGGCAGTCAGGCTCGATTTCCCGGCGTAGGCGGCAGCGC
This sequence comes from Gammaproteobacteria bacterium, assembly GCA_009837725.1. Lineage (GTDB taxonomy): Bacteria > Pseudomonadota > Gammaproteobacteria > Pseudomonadales > Azotimanducaceae > VXYL01. Next base: position 6,721 of record VXSY01000181.1, read on the forward strand.
CGAACGCAAGCAAAGTGATGATGGTGGATGCCGACCCTGACGCAGTGGGCGCGGCCGTCGCGTCATCCGAGCAGCTCGCGCCGTATCGTGCCGACAATCCCGACGGGCGACTCTGGGTAGCCTTCAGCGGCGGCATGGACTCCACCGTGCTCCTGCACGCGCTGTGCGCATGGCCCGGTGTCGCAGCGGTGCATGTGAACCACGGCGTGGCGGAGGAGTCACAGGGCTGGGTGCGGCACTGCCGCGAGGTCGCTGGCGACCTTGGCGTGGCATTCCGCGCCGTCGAGGCCGTGACGGAAGCGACCCGCAATCTGGAAGCCCGGCTGCGCAAGGCGCGCTACGCAGCCCTTGCATCGGTCCTGGGCCCGGGGGATGCGATGGCAGTGGCGCATCACGCCGACGACCAAGCGGAGACGCGCCTTTGGCAGTTCCTCACCGGTCGCCATCCGGGCGGAATGCCGGGCAGCCGGACGTTGGCTGCAGGGCGGTTGGTGCGGCCGCTGCTGCAGGTGCGTCGGGCGTCCATCGCCGCCTACGCGAACCGCCATGGCCTGCGCTGGGTGGACGATCCATCCAATGCCGACCTTGGCTTGGACCGCAACTTCATCCGCCACCGCCTCATGCCGCTGGTGGAAGAACGCTTCCCGGCGGCGTTCGAAGAACTCGCTGCCCCTCGCCGGGCTGCGGCGCCAGCCGACACGCTGTCGGCGACGGCGCAGGAACAGGAGGTGCGGGCTTGGCTTGAACGGGCCGGAATGCCGCTAGCGGCACGCACCATTGCCGAAATTCGCCGCCAAGGACTAGCCGCTCCGGACCGAAACCCCATCGTTCGGGTCGCACCGGGAGTCCACGCGCGACGCCATCAGGGTGTCTGGTGGCTGGTGCGGGACGAGGTCGGGCTGCCGCCGGCCAAGATGCAAGCGATTCCCCCAACCGTGCTTAGGCTGCCGTCCGGCAAGTTGTCGTGGCACCGCACGAGCCAAGGCATCCCGGCCGGCAGAACACTGGAGGTGCGCGCCCGAAGCGGTGGCGAGAAGCTGCGCACCCAGGCCGGCACGCGCACGGTGAAGGCCCTGTTCCAGCAAAACCGTGTCCCGCCGTGGCAACGTCCTACATGGCCGCTCCTTTATGACGGCGACACCCTGGTCGCGGTGCCCAACCTAGGGCTCGCGGTATCGGAATCGACCCCTAACGGCTGGACTCCGGCCTGGACCCCCCACGAACAGGAAGTCGGAACGTAGGCCCTCGACCAAGGGCGACTTCGGAGATTCCGGCCCGCCGAAGATGCCGAGTCGCTGACGCGCATGGTGTTCTGTCAGTCTTCCTGGGTTGCCATGCGGTAGCCGATACCTCGCACGTTGACAATGTACTTGGGCGAGGCGGCCGGGTCGTCGAGCTTGGCCCGGAGTTTCTTGACGAATGTGCGCACGCGGTCGGCGCTGACTTCGCTGCCTGGCCAGAGCCGTCGCTGCAATGCCCCATAGGTCAGCACCCGGTCGCCGCTCGAAGAGAGCGCGCTCAGCAGCTCGTACTCGGTGGGCGTCAACGGCACCTCCTGACCTGCCAGGGTCACCCGGTGCCGATCGAAGTCGATGGCGAGTTCCCCGACCTCGAACGGCCCCAGCCCGACGCGGCCGCGCAGCGCCGCGCCGACCCTGGCGGTCAGCTCCGTCGGCGAGAAGGGCTTGACGATGTAGTCGCAGGCACCCGCCTCCAGCGCCCGAGCGATCGTCTCGTCCCGTCCATAGGCGGAAATGAAGATCACGGGCCGCTCAGCCAGCCCGGGCACTCCGCGCATCATTTCGATGCCATCGGTGTTGGGCAACATCAAGTCGAGCAGCACCAGATGGGGGTTGAGCTGTGCAACGAGCTCAGGCACCTCATCCGGGTTGCCGGTGACAAACGGCGTGTAGCCCGCCTCCGCGAGCACCTCACGCACATAGCGGGTGGTGTGCGGGTCATCGTCCACCACCAGAACGGATGCGCCGCGACCGGACTGTCCGGTTGGCGGGTGCCCTGCAGCCACGCCGGCCGGGAGCGCATCGCTTGCGTCGGCGGCAACCGGAACCGTGAAGGCGAATCGGGTACCCGAGCCGACGCCGTCACTCTCCGCGCGAATGCGCCCGCCATGCGCTTCCACGAGCCCCTTGCAGATCGCAAGCCCCAGCCCTGCCCGCGACGCATCGCCGCGCCCGCCTTCCTTGCTGAACAGATGCGGCAGGTGTTCCGCCGACACCCCCTCGCCCTGGTCCGTGACGGAAATCTCCACGAAGCCTTCCTGGCGCGTCGCCGCAATCTGGATGGGTGCGGCGTCGGGGGAGTGCCTCGCCGCATTGGCGATGAGGTTGTTCAGAACCTGCGCGATGCGTCGCTCGTCCACCGCCACCCGTGGCAGATCGGGAGGTAGATCCAACTGCAACGGATGCCGTCCACCGCCGCTCAGGAAGGTGTTGCGGGCACGATCCAACAGTCCGACCACCGTTGTTGGCGCCGCAACCACCGGCAGCGTGCCCGTCTCGATGCGCCCCATGTCGAGCAACTCGCCAATGAGGCTCTCCATGCGTGCGATCAGCCTCCTTCTCAACGATGCGGAAGAACTGCTGCATTTCCATGGAATCGTAGGCCCGGGAAGCTCTCAACACGGTCACGGCAGAACCCTTGATCGCCGCTAGCGGCGCCCGGAGCTCGTGGCTCACCATGCTCAGAAACGCCGTCCGGGAACGCTCCAAGTCCTTGAGCGCCGCCAGATCCTGCATCGTCACCACCACCGACAGCGGTCCCCCTGTGCGGGAACGACTTGGCGTGGCGCTGACCAGCGTTCGCACGGAGCGACCGTCTGGGGCCACAAGCTCCATTTCTTCGGCACGAAGCGTTTCGGCGGTGCTGACATGGTCGAGCGATACCTCTCGCCCGTCGCCGCGGCGGCAAGTCAGCGCTTGCGCCAGTTCCTCCATCGACAGACCAGGTGTCTCCAAGCCCGCGACGATGCGCCGGGCCTCTTGATTGACCCGCAGCACACTGCGCGTTGTGGCATCGAACACGCAGACGCCCACCGGTGTTGTCTCCACCAATGCTTCGAGGTCTGCACGCAATCGCCACTCGTCGCGGGTTATCTGGGCGTTGTGGATTGCTGTCGCGGCCTGCGATGCGAACAGCAGCAGCAACTCCGCATCGGCATCGGTGAATGCGACTTCGCCGTCTTCGCCCGCCTTGCCGCCGAGGAAGAATGTGCCAACGTGAACCCCGGCGCGAACCATCGGCGTGCCCTGGAAGCTCTGGCAGGGGACGGCATCGGACGGCCAGCCAAGGGAGCGGATGTACTCCGCAAGATCCAATAGTTGCAGGGGTTTGGCGAGTTCGCGCAAGTGCTCGAAGAAGCGCGGCCCGACCGACCAGTTGAGCAACCTGTCGTGCTGCTCGGGCTCGAAACCGGAAGTGACGTACTCCGTCACCAACCCATCCTCGCCGCTCATCACCACCGCGCCGAACCGTGCACCCGTGAGCGCTCGGGCTTCCTCGACCGTCGTGCGCGCCACGGTAGCCACATCAAGACTGCCGCCAATGCGCCGGATTGCTGCACTCAGCCTGGAGATGGGCTCACGCAGAATGTCCGTTTCGGCCCCTTCCATGGTTCAATCCCCCGCCCAACCTGAGAGAACACAGTAACGTCACCATATCGCGCCTTTTGCACGGGAAACAACCACCAGCATCCGTTGTCATTGCGTGTCGATCGCGTGGGCGCACCGGGCTCGGGACGGGCTGAAGGGTGCGACGGTCAACGCTTTGCCGACGGACTGCGGTATCTTGCCGGGCGGAGGAATCACGGAGGGGAAGGGATGCTCAAGCAGATTACTTGGTTCCGCAAGCGCAGAGACCTGTCACGGACGGCATTCGCACAGCACTGGCGCACGCGCCACGCGGTAATCGTCAGCGAGTTGCCCGGCATCAAGCGCTACGTGCAGAACCACGTCACGGCCGAGAGCAACGCGTTGGACGGAGTCGCCGAAGTGTGGTTCGACGACATTGAAGCGATGCGCGCGAATGTGGGGCGCCCGGAGCTCGACCGCATCCGCGCCGACGAGCCGAACTTCCTCGACACGCAGAGCATGGGCACGCTGGTGGTGGAACCCACCGTGGTGATCGATGGCGCGGAGGAAGGTGCCAAACTTCTGGTGCTGGTGCGTCGTCAGGCGGCCGTGGCGCCGGATGAGTTCCACCGGGCTTGGCTCGAAGACGTGGGTGGAGCGCTGGCGGCTCTCGCCGGCAAGGCCGGCGCACCCGTGCGCTACGAGCAGGATCACGCCCGCGTCAGCGCCTATCGCGATGGTCGCCAGCCGCACTGGGATGGCACCGCCAGCTTGTGGTTCGCCGATCCCGTGGCCGCTGGCGGCTTCTTCGGCTCAGAGGCATTCGCCAAGGTGGCGTCCATCGAGCAAGGGCTGATGGACAGCGAGGCCATCCGTGCCCTTTGGGTATCGCCGTTGAAGATCGTCTGACCGTTTGCGTCCTTTCGGATCGCCGTGCGGTATCGCGCCTTAGGAGCTTCTGCCGTAGAAACCGGCGCGACGGGTTTGGCGGCGCCAACGGGCGCGTTGGCAGGCGCTCACGCGCACTGGCCTTCGTGCTCGCGCTCGCAGGTACGGCTACCAGTCTGACCGGCGCTTGCCATTTTGGATGCGGTGGCGTCGGTGTCGGAACTCGCCGCTTCGCGGCCAAGTCCGACAGACTGGTAGTATCGGCGCAGGTCCGAAGGGAACAGCGATTGAGGGGGAGCGCAAATGAACGCAACGGCCGAACCGTGGATCGGAAAGGAACTGCCGGAGAAGGGCTTCGTGGTCCGTCCCGGCCTCATCGACGACTACTTTGAGGGTCTCGAACTCGACCGCGCCAGTTTCGACGCCGGTGCGACGCCGGTGCCGTCGATGATCGCCACCGACGCCGACAACTATTTCGGCGAGACGGCCTACAGCCAGCAGAAGGGCCACCTCTGGATGCGTCAGCAATGGAGCTTTGCGCAACCGCTCGCGGCTGGCGGCGAATACACCACTCGCGGGCACATCGAGGACATCTATCGCAAGCGCGACCGCACGGTCGTCAACACGGCCTTCACCGTAGTTGACGCCACTGGCGACGAGGTGCTGAGCGCCAACCACCATCAGTCGTTTCTGCTCGACGCCCCTGTGGATGAAGTGGCTTTCCGCAAGCCGGAGCAGAAGGCGGGAGCGCGCAAGTTCGTGGTGCCGGAGGGCGACGAGATTCCGGGCTTCGAGCGCGCGATCACGCTCGAGATGTGTGGCCAGTACTTCCATGGCAGCAAGAACTATCACACCGACCTCGCAGCGTCGAAGGAACTCGGCTTCCGCGACGTCGTGGTGGGCGGGCGCATGACCATGGCATACATTGGCCACCTCCTAGACGGCTACTTCGGCGAGCGCTGGTTCGCAAGCGGCAGCATGGATGTGAAGTTCACCAACCCCTGCTGGCCGGGGGACGTCATCCGCATGCGAGGCGTCACCAGCGGGGAGGCAGACGGCCGCGAGGACGTCTTCGCCTGGATCGAAAAGGAAGACGGCACGATCGTCCTAATCACCCAGGCGAGCGCCGCCGCCTGACGTTGGCCTGGCGCGGACCAAGGGAGCAAGTTAGCGACTGCCGTTGGAGTTGACGCCCGTGTCCGTACGCAGACCGATGCGACGGGTTTCGTCCCCGTGGCGTCCTCAGGAGTCGAGCACGATGAGTTCGGCGCCGTCCTCGACTCGGTCGCCTGGCTTGCAAAGGACCTCCTTGACCGTACCCGCGGCCGGTGCGCGGATGCTGTGCTCCATCTTCATGGCCTCCAGCGTCAGGAGAGGCTGATCGGCTTGCACGCGGTCGCCTGACGCAACGGAGACGGTCGCGATCTGCCCCGGCATCGGGGCGACGATGCGGCCACCGGGATCACCGACGGTGCCGAAGGTGCCCGGGTCCATACTCGCGAAGGCGATGCGTTCCGTGTCGCCGGATTGCGTAACGAAGGTGTCCTCACCGCGCCGCAGAAGGCCGGCGGCGAGCCTTCCGGTCGTGCCATCCTCGTGCTGGACGCGCGCTTCGAAAGCGTTCTCAGCGACGCAGATGGCGTCGAGCCGCCATGTTTGGGGCTCGCCCTTGGCCGGGCAAAGCGTTGCCTCGATGCTGCTGGCGGCAAAGCGCAGCGAGACCTTGACCCGATCCCGTCCTTGCCGCACGAAGAACGACTGCTCGCGCGGAAGGTTGAGGCGGAAGGCGTCTGTCGCTGCCCACGGCTCGCCGTCCCCGGCACCGAGCCTGACGATGGCTGCGATCACCGGGGCCAAGGGACTTGGCGACGGGACCAGGTCGCCGGCGTCGGCTTCGGCGAGTTGGGTCGTGTAATCGCCACCACGGAAGCCAGCATGTGCCAACACCCGGCGTAGATAGGCGATGTTGTGCTCGACACCCACCAACTCGCTGTCGGCGAGGGCTTGGCCCAGCCGCTCGATCGCCTGCGCCCGATCGTCGCCGTGGGCGATCACCTTCGCCAGCATCGGGTCGTAATGCACCGGCACATCGCTGCCAGTCTCGACGCCGGCATCGACTCGCACGCCGTCGCCGCCGGCGAACGCCACACGCGCAAGCTGCCCCGACGACGGCAGAAAACGTCGCTTTGGATTCTCCGCATACACCCTCGCCTCGACGGCGTGGCCGCGGATGGCAAGCTCCTCCTGGGCGAACGGCAGTGCCTCGCCGGCGGCGATGCGAAGCTGCCACTCGACGAGGTCGATGGGTGTCTCACTGCCGTCCTGACAGACGCGCACCACCATCTCCGTCACCGGGTGTTCCACCTGCAGCCGGGTGTTCATCTCCATGAAGTGGAACTCGCCGCCCTCGGCAATGAACTCCACCGTGCCGGCACCGCGGTAGTGGATGGCGGTCGCGGCGCGAATCGCGGCGACTCCCATCGTCTGCCGCAACGCATCGGTGACCGTTGGTGCAGGCGCCTCCTCGATCACCTTCTGGTGTCGCCGCTGCACCGAGCAGTCGCGTTCGAACAAGTGCAAGGTGTTGCCGTGGCCGTCTGCCAGAAGCTGAACTTCGATGTGTTTCGGTGCGGTGAGATAGCGTTCGAGCAGCACGGTGTCATCGCCGAATGCAGATGCAGCTTCCCGCCGTGCCGCCGCCACCGCGCCCTCGAGTTCGCCTTCGTTCCGGGCCAGCCTCATGCCCTTGCCGCCACCTCCGGCCGAAGCCTTGACCAGCAAGGGGAAACCAACGCGCACCGCTTCCGCGCGCAGCGTTGGAAGCGACTGGTCCTCGCCTTGGTAACCGGGCACCACCGGCGTTCCTGCGGCGGCGACGCGGTTCTTGGCCTCGATCTTCGACCCCATGGCGCGGATCGCTTCCGGACTCGGTCCGACGAAAACCCTGCCGGCGCCCTCGCAGGCGGCGGCGAAGTCCGCGTTCTCGGAGAGGAAGCCATAGCCGGGATGGATGGCATCGGCGTCCGTCTTCACCGCAGCGGCCAAGAGCGCGTCGATGTTGAGGTAGCTCTCGGTCGCCGGCGGCGCACCGATGCAAACCGCTCGGTGCGCCTGTCGCACATGGGGGGCATCCGCATCCGCCTCCGAGTGCACCGCCACGGTGACGAGGCCCATGCGCCTCGCGGTGCGCATCACGCGGCAGGCGATTTCGCCTCGGTTTGCGACCAACAGCGTCCGAAACATCTCGCTACCGTCCCGTGTCAGAAATGCGTTGAATCAACTTAAGAGGGGGCGTTCATCGAAACGAGCACTCCTTGGAAAAGGAGGATGTGCTGCCCCAACAAGGTGGACGCCCACGCGATGACCTGCCAGCAAGACCTTGGTCACACGAAACACCGCGGAACTTGCGACCCAGCACACTACATCCGGAAGATGCCGAAGCGGGCATCCTCGGTCAGCGGTTCCCGGCCTGCCACGGCCAGAGCCAAGCCGAGCACCCGTCGCGTGTCCACCGGATCGATCACGCCATCATCCCAGAGCCGCGCCGAAGCGAATAGGGGATGGCCTTCCGTCTCATATTGCTGTCGGATGCCGTCCATGAAGGCATCGCGCTCCTCATCGGGCCATTCGATCCCCCGCGCTGCCATGCCGTCGCCGCGAACGGTAGCGAGGACATGCGCCGCCTGCTCGCCGCCCATCACAGAGATGCGCGCGTTCGGCCACGTCCACAGCATTCGCGCGCCGTACGCGCGGCCGCACATGGCGTAGTTGCCGGCACCGAAGGATCCGCCGATCACCACCGTGAACTTCGGCACCTGGGCGCATGCGACAGCGGTCACCATCTTGGCGCCGTCCTTGGCGATGCCGAGGTTCTCGTAGCGGCGGCCCACCATGAAGCCGGTGATGTTCTGCAGGAACACGAGCGGCACACCACGCCGATCGGCAAGCTGGATGAAGTGCGCCCCCTTGAGCGCGGATTCCGAGAACAGGATGCCGTTGTTGGCAACGACTGCTACGGGCATTCCGTGGATGTGGGCAAAGCCGCAGACAAGCGTGTCGCCGTAGAGCGCCTTGAACTCGTGGAAGTCGGAGCCGTCCACGATCCGGGCGATGACCTCGCGCACATCGTAGGGCGTGCGTGTATCAACGGGCAGGACTCCATAAAGCTCTTCGTTCGCGTAGGCAGGCTCACGCACCGGCTGGGCATCGAGCGTGCTGCGATAGCGCAGGTGGCTTGCGGCAACGGCTTCCCGTGCCAGCGCCAGCGCATGCTCGTCATCCACCGCCAGATAGTCGGTTACCCCGGATCGGCGGGAATGCACATCACCTCCGCCCAGGCTTTCGGCATCGACTTCCTCGCCTGTGGCCGCCTTCACGAGCGGCGGACCGCCGAGGAAAATCGTGCCCTGCCCTTGGACGATGATCGCCTGGTCGCACATTGCCGGAACGTAGGCGCCACCGGCGGTGCAGGAACCCATCACCACGGCAATCTGCGGAATGCCCCGCGCCGACATGTTTGCCTGGTTGTAGAAAATGCGACCGAAGTGGTCGCGATCGGGAAACACCTCCGCCTGCAAGGGCAGGAACGCGCCGCCAGAGTCCACCAAATAGACGCAAGGCAGGTGATTCTCGAGCGCGACCTCCTGCGCTCGCAGGTGCTTCTTCACGGTGATCGGATAGTAGGTTCCGCCCTTGACGGTGGCGTCGTTGGCTACCACGACGCACTCGTGACCACGGACGCGACCAATGCCGGTGATGATGCCACCGGCAGGAACATCGTCGTCGTAAAGACCTTGCGCGGCGAACTGGCCCAACTCCAGAAACGGCGCTGCCTGGTCCAAGAGCCCAGCCACGCGGTCTCGCGGCAGCAGCTTGCCCCGCGCCAAATGGCGTCCACGCGAGCGTTCGTCGCCGCCGAGCGCCACTTGCTCCGCCACCGCGCGCAGTTCTTCCGCCAATCCCGAGTGGTGCTCGCGGTTGGTTTCGAACGACGGCTCGCCGGGCTTGATTCGGGTTTGGATTACGGCCATGAGGTCAGCTTGGGCCCCGTCGCGACGCACTTTGAACCAGGCGGGTGGTGAGAGTGGCAAAGTCAATGCCGACGGCGCGACAGGCGTCTGGGTAGAGGCTGGTGGGGGTCATGCCAGGGATGGCGTTCACTTCGAGCAGCACGAAGTCGTCGTTGTCCCCGAGGATGAAGTCGGCGCGGGAGAGGTCGCGCAGACAAAGTGCCCTGTGTGCCGCCATGGCAACGCCCTTGAGCCCGGCGGCAACGTCGTCGGACACTGGTGCCGGAATGACGTGTTCGCTGCGACCGGGGGTATAGCGATTGGTGTAGTCATACCATTCACCCTCGCCGACGATGATCTCGACCACCGGCAGAGCCGAAGCCGGTTCGTCGTGCAGGTCCAGAACCCCCACGGTGATCTCCCGTCCGGTGATGAACTCCTCCACCACGACTCCGTCCCCGTAGGAGAGTGCGGTGTGCAAAGCGTCGGCGACGTCGCCGCCATCCGGCAGCAGCGTCACTCCGAGTCCCGACCCAAGACTGCGCGGCTTGATCGCGACCGGTCCGGGCAGGCGCTGCCGCACCAACTCGGCGCCGACCTGCGCATCGGTGCCGGCCGGCAGCGTGAGGTCATTCGCAAGCGGCAAGCCGGCATCCCGGAACACCGCCTTGGCGATGTGCTTGTCCATCGATGCCGCCGCGCCGCGTACGTCGCTGCCGACATAGGGAAAGCCCAACATAGAGAGCATTCCCTGCACCGTGCCGTCCTCCCCTGGCGGGCCGTGCAGCACCGGGAAGACCACATCCGGCGCGAAGGCGCGGAGCACATCCACGCATCCAGCGTCGAGTTCGATCATCTGAACATCGAAGGATCGACCCTTGAGCGCCGCAGCCACTTGCGTTGCCGACGACCTTGACACCTCCGCTTCAGCAGAGCTGCCGCCGGCCAGCACCGCAACCCGCGTGGAACCTCCGCCACGAGCTGCGCGGTCGCCGGCGTTTGCGTCCGGTGAGCTCGATGCTCCGGACCTGCCGGCGGTCGCCGTCATGGTTGCTTCTCCTGCAATGACGCGGCTGCCATCCCCCCGGAGGCACCTGACAGGTTCTCGATGTCGAAATCTGGCACGTCGTCTGGCGGGGCGAAGCCGAACACGCGGGCGAAAAAGGCATACTCCGTCGCGATCGCCGCGCGGATGTTCTCGGCGCGGCGGAAGCCATGTCCTTCGC
>VXSY01000147.1 GCA_009837725.1 Gammaproteobacteria bacterium
ATGGCACCATCCCATTATCCCACGAGGCAGACTTTGTTCAGAGCTTCCCTAGAGCGCGCTATCGCGCCGCTTCTACGGCGCAAGCTCCTGGCTCGCAGCTACCGCTGGCGGGTCGCGTGGCGGCGCAAGAGGCCATGTGCTGTTGCTACACTCGCGCACCTTCCCAGTCGGCGAGGGTCTCCATGACCAAGACCAAGATTGCCTTTCGGTTCCTGCCAGCGGTGCTTGCGGTGGGTGGGGCTGGCGGAGCTTCGGGCGAGGAGGACCCGCATCTTTGGCTCGAGGATGTCACCGGCGATGCGGCGCTTTCGTGGGTGAAGGAGCGCAGTCAAAACACGGTGGAGGCGTATGCCAAGGATCCGTTCTTCACCGCCAGCCGCGATCGCTTCAAGGCCATTCTCGACTCCGACGAGCGCATTCCCTACGTCAGCCGGATTGGCGACGCCTACTACAACTTCTGGCGCGACGCCGAGCATCCGCGTGGGCTGTGGCGGCGGACGACGATGGCCGAATACCGCACCGAGTCGCCCGAGTGGGAGACGGTCTTGGATGTGGATGCGCTGGCCGAGGAGGAGGGTGAGAACTGGGTGTATCAGTATTCGCTCTGTCGCGAGACCGACTACCGTCGCTGCCTCGTTTCCCTTTCGAGGGGCGGCGCAGATGCCAACGTCGTGCGCGAGTTCGACATGGTGGACAAGGCATTTGTGGAGGACGGGTTCTCCCTGCCTGAGGCCAAGAGCGTCGTCGCGTGGGCCGATGACGATCGCCTGCTGGTGGCCACGGACTTCGGCCCGGGCAGCCTCACGGAATCCGGCTATGCCCGCATCATCAAGGAGTGGCAGCGCGGCACGCCGCTGGCCGATGCAGAGGTCGTGTTCGAGGCCAGGGTGGAGGACGTCGGCGTCGGCGTCGGCGTGGATCTCGGCAACGAGTACCGCCATGCCGTCATCACGCGCGCCACCGACTTCTGGAACTCGGATCGCTTCCTGCGTCGGGACGGTGAACTGATCCGCATCGGCGCGCCATCGAGCGCCAACGTTGCACTGTTCCGAGACCGCATCTACATTCGCCTCACCGAGGATTGGTCCGTTGGCGGTGCAAGCCATCCCGCCGGCGCCCTGCTCTCCGCCTCGCTCGAAGGATTCCTCGCAGGGAAGCGCGAGTTCGCAACGCTCTTCGCACCCACCCCCACGAGTTCCCTCGAGAGCTTCACCCTCACGCGCAACCACGTCGTTCTCAACATCCTCGACGACGTGCGCAATCGCATCGAAGTCTTGACGCCCGGCGAGGACGGCTGGCAGCGCGAACCCATGCCTGGCGTCGGCGCCTTCGAGAGCCTGGGCGTCGGTGCGGTGGACCGCGACCAGGGCGACGAGTTCTTCCTCTACGTCGACGGCTATCTGGCACCGCCAAGCTTCGCCTACGGCACCATCGGCAGCCCCCCGGAAACCCTCAAGGCTGCGCCAGCGTTCTTCGACGCTGCGGGCCTCAAGGTGAGCCAACACTTCGCCGAGTCGGCGGACGGCACCCGCATTCCCTACTTCCAGGTTGGGCAGGAGGACGACGAGCCAGGGCCAACCCTGCTCTACGGCTACGGCGGCTTCGAGATCTCCATGACGCCCGGCTATTCACCGCTCTCCGGCACCGGCTGGCTCGAACGCGGCGGCACCTTCGTGATGGCCAACATTCGCGGCGGCGGCGAGTACGGGCCCGACTGGCACCGCTCGGCGCTGCGCGAGAACCGCCCCCGCGCGTATGAGGACTTCATCGCCGTGGCCGAAGACCTCATCCGCCGCAAGGTCACCACCGCGGCAGAGCTCGGCGTGATGGGCGGCAGCAACGGCGGCCTGCTCACCGGCAACATGCTCACCATGCGGCCGGACCTTTTCGGCGCCATCGTCTCGCAGGTGCCGCTGCTCGACATGCAGCGCTATCACCTCTTGCTGGCGGGGGCGAGCTGGATGGCGGAATACGGCGATCCGGACGTGCCCGAAGACTGGGCCTTCATGCAGCACTTCTCGCCCTATCACAACGTGCAGGAGGATGCCGACTACCCACCGGTGCTGATGACGACATCCACCCGGGACGACCGCGTGCATCCAGGCCATGCCCGCAAGATGACGGCGAAGATGGCAGCGCTTGGGCATGACGTGACCTACTACGAGAACACCGAAGGCGGCCATGCCGGCGCTGCCGACAACACCCAGCAGGCATTCATGTCTGCGCTCGCCTATGCATTCCTGTGGCGGCATTTGGGCCTTGAGGCCGAGGAAGACGGGGGCTCACTCCCGTAGGGGACAGGCTTGTCCCGTCCCGTGCGTAGAAGTCCGCCAAATGCACTCGCGAATGAGCCGCCCGCCGAGCCCCGTTCGATTGCGGCGCTTGGGTCTGAAGGCCCAGGGTCTAGGGAGCAAGCGCCCCTTGGGCACGGGCCTCTCCGGCGTGCAGAAGGCGCTCGAACAAATCGGCTATGTCCAGATCGACACCATCTCCGTGGTGGCGCGCGCGCACCACCACGTGCTGTGGAACCGGGTGGCGCGTTACGAGGAGGACATGCTGAACCGCCTGGTCAAGCGGCACCGAGCGTTCGAGTACTGGGTCCATGCCGCCGCCTACCTGCCGATGCGCGATTTTCGGTTTGCATTGCCCATGATGCGGGCGATTGCCGACGGCGAGATGTGGGTGCGTCGTACCGACGGCAAGCTGCGCGAACGAGTGCTGCACAGAATCCGCGACGAGGGCCCGCTGTTCGTGCGCGACTTCGAGGACCCTCGCGCCAGTCGCACGGGCTGGTGGGATTGGAAGCCGGCCAAGCGAGCGCTCGAGGAACTCTTCATGGAAGGGGTGCTCACCAGCGTAGAGCGCAAGGGGTTCCAGAAACGCTACGAACTCACCGAGCGATTCCTGCCGGCGGATGTGAACACCCGCCCGCCTTCGTCCGAGGAATACGCCGACCACGCCATCGATGTGTCGCTGCGCGCGCACGGCTTCGCCACGGCGCGGACCATGGCCTATCTTTGCCGCGATGCCCGCCTGCGCAAGGCGGTGCGGGAGCGGGCTGCCGAGCGTGCAGCCGAGGGGGATTTGGAGAAGCGACCGGGGCCCGGGCGGGATGCCGTATTCGCGCCTCCCGGAACCTTCGACCGGGCCCTCGCACCGCCGCCGCCCCGCGTGCGCCTGCTGTCACCGTTCGACAACACCGTGATCCAGCGCCAGCGCTGCGCCGAGGTGTTCGACTTCGATTACACCATCGAGTGCTACGTGCCCGAGGCCAAGCGCGAATACGGCTACTTTGTGCTGCCGGTGGTGTTTGGCGATCAGTTCGTGGCCCGGCTCGACGCCAAGGCGCACAGGCGCGAGCGACGCTTCGAGATCAAGGCGCTGTTCCTGCAGGAGGCCGCGGAGGCAGAGCTGTCGGACGACTTTGCGCCGGCGCTGGCTGCCGAGGTGGGGAGCTATGCCCGTTTCAACGGCTGCGACGAATTGACCATCGGCGACGTGACGCCGAAGCGCTGGCGAGAACCCATCGCCAAGGCCCTCGCCGCGGTGCAACGATGAAGGACGACCTCAAGGCGAGCGGATACGCTTGGGGGAGGGCATCTTGCCCTCCCACGCGCCGCAAGGCGCGCATGGAGTGAGGTCGTGCTGGACACTGTGCAATTCGGCATCGAACGCGTGCTGCGCGTGATGGGCGAGGGCCGCACGGGCCCGTCCCGACTCGACGAGCTGTTCCTGCTGCTGCGCACGGCAGAGCCGAAACAGCGCGAGTCGGTGGAGGATCGCATCTGGACCGAATGGTGCGCCCACGGCGAAGAGGAGGCAGTGCGCGTCATGCGGGCTGCCACCGCTGCGCTGGAGGAACAGAAGGGCTCCGACGCCTCGCGCCTGATGAACGAGATGGTGGATCGCTGGCCGGATTGGTCGGAGGCGTGGAACAAGCGAGCGACCTTGCGCTTCGCCGCCGACCAACACGCCGGCAGCCTCGCCGACATCGCCCGCACCTTGGCTTTGGAGCCACGCCACTTCGGCGCCTTAGGCGGCTTCGGCCAGATCTGCCTGCATGCCGGCGACTACGAATCGGCTCTCGTGGCCTTCGAGGCAGCCCTCCGAATCAACCCCAACCTCGGCTCGCTCCGGCAGGCCGCCGAAGCCATCCGCGACACCGCCCCGATCACGTTGCAGTGACGGCGCGCCCTGACGGGCGCGTTGGCAGTTCGCTTGCGCGAACTGCGGCGCTTCGACCAACTCCTCGTGCCGAACTCAAGACGGGCGGGGACAAGCCCGGGACAAGCCCCGTCCGTACGCGTCCCGTGCCGAATCCATTGGTGCGTTCAACACGGGCCTCGTAGGGGACGGGCTTGTCCCGTCCCGTCTCGAATTCGTCGATGCCTTCAACACGGGCGGGGACAAGCCCCGCCCCTACGTGCCCCGCGCCGCGAAGCGGCGCTATTCCGCGCGCTGGATGGAGTCCACGTTGAGCAGCGGAATCGCTTCCCCGCCGGTGAAGGTCGGCAGGCGACCGTCCCATTTCTCGGCGATGCGGAGCTCAATCAGGCTCGGATTGTCGCGCAGTGCCTCCGCTTCGCGGCGGATCGCCTCGGCGCGGGCGATGGACTCCTGCTCGATCTGGTACGCCTCGGCGTCGGCGGCGAGCTTGCGTTCCTCGGCGGCGGCCTCCGCTTGCGTCACCCGGCGCACCTTCTCGTTCTCGGCCTTGAGCGCTTCCTGTTCCGCCTTCACCTTCTCTTCGATGGCGCGGTTGAACTCGGCGGAGAACTCGAAGTCGGTAATGGCCACATTGTCGAGGTTGAGAGCGCCCACGGCGTCCTTTTGCTGCAAGGTGTCGTCGATGAAGGTCTCGAGCGCCTCCTGGATCTTCGCCTTGACTTCCGCCCGCCGCGTGACCAACTCCTCTGCCGTGTACTGCGCCGTGATGGCCTTGACGGACTCCTGAATGGCGGGACGAATGAGGGCGTCTTCCACAACGCTGCGCCGACCGATCTTCTGGTAGGTCGTGGGCACCACCGAGGCGATGAGCGAATACTGCACCGCCACCCGCGTGCTCACGACCTGCAGGTCGCGGGACGCCGCGGTGGCTTCGTCGTCCGCCTTTTTGAGGCGAATGTCCACTTCCTCGACGCTGTCGACAAAGGGCATCTTGAAGCTGAAGCCTTCGGGCAACGGCACCGGATTCACCGCACCGAGGGTGCGCACGACGCCGACGTGGCCGCTGTTGACGGTGACGAAGGCCGAGAAGAAGAGATACACGGCGATCGCAGCGACGACCCCGAGGATGATCTTGGTCTGCATGGAAGGCTCCCGATTGGTGAGGGGCGCCGCGCGCTGGCCGCAGGCGGCATCCTAACTACATGGTGCTGGCAAGGGCAGATTTCAATTCGGATTCAAATGCACCTTGATGGACTTGGTGGATTTGTCGAGCGCCGTGGCGAAGGCATCGTTGACCTGATCGAGGCCATAGCGATGCGTCACCAGCGTCCGGGCGGCCTCAGCGTAGTCGGCCATCACGTCTAGCGCCACCTGATAGTCGGCCCGGCCTTCGCTGGCGGCATAGGTCATCGAGCCGACGATCTCGATCTCGCGCAGCGCAAGGTGCAGCGCATTGATGGTCACTTCCGGCTCGGTGAAGACTCCCAGCACTACCAGCCGGCCCTTGGGCCGCAACACAAGCTGGGCGGTGCGCAAGGTGTCGCCGCGACCGCCGACGGTTTCCACGGACACATCAACGGCTTGCTCGCGCGCCAGTTCCTTCATCCGTTCCCTGCCGGCTTCGTCGTCGCCCACAACCTCGTCCGCACCTAGCCTCAGCGCCGCCGCTTGCTGGTGTGGATGCCGTGCGAGGACGATGACGTGGGCGCCGTTGGCGCGCGCCGCGAGGATTGCCGTGAGGCCAATCGAGCCGGCACCGACGATGAACACCGTCTCGTGGCCGCGCAGGTCCGCCTTGTGGAATCCGTGCACCGAGCAGGCCAGGGGTTCCGCCAGCGCGCCAAGCTCGGCATCGACGCCAGACGGCGCCCGGTACGCCGTGTTGGCCGGAATGACGGCCAGTTCGCTCATGCCGCCATCCACCCGTTCGCCGACGAGGCCCCGGTCGTCGCAGACGTGGTAGTCGCCGGAAGCGCAGAACATGCACATGCCGCAACGCAGGAGCGGTTCGACGCCCACGAGGTCGCCCTCCTTGACGTGCCGCACGCCGCCGCCAACCGCGGTGACGGTGCCGGCCAGTTCGTGCCCCGGCGTGACGCCGGCGCGGGGAGAGAACTGGCCGCGATAGAAGTGCAGGTCTGAACCGCAGATGCCGACGCTGCCGATGGCGACCTGCACCTCCCCCTGGCCGGGCGCACTCGCTTCCGCTTCCTGCACCGCCAAGGTTCCGGCGTCCGTCCATCGAGCTGACTTGACCATGCTCTTGCTCCTTGCGCCCTACGTACTTGAAAGGACGGGCCTCTGGAGGGAAGGCATTCTGCCTTCCCAGCGCGCACCTGCGCGCTTGCTTCGTTGCGGGTATGCGGAAGACGCGCCTGTCGGCGCGTAGGGAAGGCAGAATGCCTTCCCTCCAAAGGCCCACGCCAGTCCTGACATACCCTACGAAAACCGGGCCGGGTCTCCGATCACGCCCTCGTCGCGCAGCTCGGCCAACTCGCTCGCACGGAGCCCGAGGTCTCTGCCGAGCACCTCGTCGGTGTGCTCGCCGAGACGCGGCGGCCGCTCCATCGCCACGCTCGATTCGGACATGCGCGGAGCGAACCCGAGCATGGGTACGCGGCCATGCACCGGCAGGTCCATCTCGTGGACGAAGCCGCGTTCGGTCAGATGTCGGTCGTGATGCAGTTCCGCGGTGTCGAGACAGGCGGAGCACGGCACCCCGGCGGCGGCGATGGCCTCCATCGCCTCGTACTTTGTGCGCTCGCTGCACCAAGAGCGGATCTCTTCGTAGAGGGCATCGCCGTTCGCCATGCGGTCCCGCATGTTGTCGAAGCGGGGGTCGATCAGAAGGTCCCCGCGATCCATCGCCGCACACAGGCCGTCCCAGTGATCCTGGTTCACGGGCATCAGGTAGATGTAGTCGTTCGGGCCGAAGGGCTTGCAGGGGTAGATGTTCACGGGCGGCAAGCCACCGGCGTTGCCGGAACGCGGCGTCGCCTTGGTTCCCCAGGCGGAGCCGATGTAGGCGCGGGTGCGCACGTAGTAGGCCATGGCCTCCTGCATCGACAGCTCAATCTCCTGGCCTTCGCCGGTGCGCTGCTTCTGCACATAGGCCGCCAGAATCGACATGGCGGCCTGCACGCCGGTGCCGGAGTCGCCTGTGGTCGGGCCGGGCATCATCGGCGGGCCGTCGGCCTCGCCGGTGATGGAGAAGGCGCCGGCGGCGGCCTGCGCCACCATGTCCATGCAGCGAAAGCCGGAGTAGGGACCGGTGGTGCCGAAGCCCTTGATGCGCGCATAGATGATGCCGGGGTGGATGGCCTTGAGCACGTCGTAGCCGATGTCGAGCCGCTCGACGACGCCAGGGCCATAGTTCTCCACGAACACGTCGAACTTCGGCACCAGCTTGAGGAAGAGGTCGCGCCCGGAATCGCTCCGAAGGTTGAGCGCGAGGCTGCGCTTGTTCGCGTTCCAGGCGCAGAAGTAGGCGGAGTAGTCCTTGTTGGCCGAGCGCCCGACGCCGCGGCCCGGGTCGCCGTATTCCGGTGCCTCGACCTTCACCACATCCGCACCGAACCACGCCAGCGCCTGTGTACACGAGGTGCCAGCCTCGTATTGCGTCATGTCGAGTACTCGGAGTCCGTCGAGCGCGGCCATATGCATCTCCAGAGCGTGCGGCAATGGCATGAGTGTACGGGAAAGCGGCACGCAGCGACGGGCCGTCGGATTGAAGGCCGGCCGTGCGGTGGACGTGGCCGGATTTGCCCGTTCGACGGGACGCTGGTAGTTTGGCCGAGCTGCCGGGTGGCGGTTTTCGCTTCGGGCGACAAGAGGGGAGAGTTCGATGGCAGAGGCGGTGATGGAGATGTCGGCGGTCACTGCGACGCCGGCGAGTGTGGCGCTTGGGGCGCGAGTGGACGGGATTGACCTTGCAGACGACAGTGGCGAGGCGATGGAGCACCTGCGCTCGCTCATGCGCGAGCACCACCTGCTGGTGTTGCCGGAGCAGGAGCTTTCGGCGCTGCAACTCGAGGCTTTCGGTCGGCGCTGGGGCGAGCTTTTGACGCACCCTGCAACCAAGCATCGCGACACGCCCTATGTGCAATGGATCGGCAGTCCAGGCCGGCACCTGAAGTTCTTTCGGGGCGTCCATCCTGCCGGTGGCGGCTGGCATTCGGACATGACATGGCACTCGACGCCGCCCATCATCTCCGGGCTCCACGCGCGGGAACTGCCGTCTTCTGGGGGCGACACGATGTTCGCCAACCAGCACAAGGCGTGGGATACGCTGGCCGAGGACCTGCGCGAGCGCGTGTCGAACATGGCCGCGTTCCACACCGGCAAGGTGTTCGGGCCCGATGTCGAGGATTCCGTGCACCCAGTGGTGCGCACCCACGACGAAACGGGGCGCGAGGCGCTCTACGTGAATCCGAACTTCACCAAACACCTCGTCGGGGTGGATGAGGGCGAGAGCCAGGACCTGCTGTTTCGCCTGTTCTCGCACTGCACCCGGCCGGAGTTCACCTACCGCCACCAATGGCAGCTAGGCGACCTCGTGCTCTGGGACAACCGTTCGGTGATGCACTACGCGGTGGCGGACTACGACGAGCGCCGCGTCATGCACCGCATCGTCGTGAAGGGTGGGAAGCCCCGCTAAAGCCTCGGACTTCCTCAAGCCGGCGAGTAGCTCCTGCGCACCAGCCACCAAGCCAGGGCCGCTGCGATGATGTGCACCGGCCAAAGCCCAAGCGCGGCCGGCACGAAGCCGCCAGCGATCGCGTTCTTGAGCAGCACGAGCGCCAGGTAGTAGCCGATGAAGAGCACGACGCCAGGCAGCACGGGTGCGAAACGACCGCTGCGCGGCCGCACTCGCGCAACGCCAAGCGCGGCGAGCGCCGTGAGCAGCGTGAGGAAGGGCAGGGCGATGCGCCAATGCAGTTCGGCGGCGCCGCGTGGCGCCGTGATCTCAAGGGCATTGGTCGGCAAGGCGCGCTCGTCCACCGTGGGGCGCACGAACTCCTCCGGCTCGACGCGCTGATCCATGCGGGAAAAGCGCATGGAGGTGTAGGCATGGTCGCCGGGCTCGCCCTCGTGCCTCGCGCCGTCGTGCAGCACCAGCATGCGCTCGCCCGTGTTCGGGTCGCGGCGAATCGCCCCGTTCTTTGCCCACACGGTGACATGCTTGGCGCCCTCTCGCTCGCCCATGAAAACATCCCGGAGGATGCCGGCGTCCGCGTCCACTTCCGCCGCATAGGTGACGCGCTTGCCGCCGGAGAAGGAGTGGAAGACGCCGGCCTTGATGGCATCGAACTCCACCGCCGAAAGCTGATCTAGCGACACTTCCGCATAGGCGGCGCGGGCCGCTGGCGTCACCGCCAGTGACAGCCACCCAACAAGAGCGACAACCGGCGCGGTTGCCGCCAGCACCCACAGCACCAGCCGCGCCGGGTTGGCGCCGCCGCCGGTGAGCACCACGAACTCGCGTTCCGCATGCAGGCGCCCAAAGGTGAGCAGCAGCGCCAGAGTTAGCGCAAACGGCGCCGTCAACTGCACGAATTCCGGCACCCGCAACCCCAGCAGCAGCCATACCGCGTCGGCGGTAAAGCGGCCCGTCGCAGCTTGCTGCAGGAAGCCGATGAGTCGTCCGCCCAGGCCAACAACCAAGAGCAGCGCAAACACCATGACAAACACGGCGAGCAATTCCTTGGCGATGTAGCGGAACGCGACGGACATGTGCGGCACTCCGTTGGTCGGCCCATCTTGCCCGAAATGGCATCGTGGGCCGGGGAGGATGATTCCGTGCGCCTCGGCCGTGACGGGGCGTCTCTTGGCGTGCGTACAATGCGACGCGATTTGACGACATGCGAGGCCCTTCCCCATGAGATTTGCGAGCAAGACCGGCAAGGCCGAAACCACCGCCGCCACCTGCCTAGTGTTGCCGCGCCACCGGGCGTCGGCCGTGGCGGAGGCGTTGGGAGTCGCCGAGGCGGTGGAGCTCGCGCTGGCGGCAACGCCGGCCAGGGAGGGGGCTCTTGTCACCATTCCGTTGCCGGGCAAGGTCAAGCGAATGGTTGCCGTGGGAAGCAACGACACCAAGGTCCAGGCGGAGCGCTTCCGCAAGGACATGACGACGGTCGCCAAAGCGGTCGCGACGATGGACGTCGCCAATGCCACCGTATGCGTGGATGACTTCGAAGTTCCGGATCACGACACGGACTGGAAAGTGCGCACGGCCCTCGCCGCTGTGTCGGATGCCTGCTACCGCTTCAACGAGTACAAATCCAAGCCGCCCAAGGCCGCGAAGTTACGTCGCGTTTCGGCATTGGTGGCACGCGCCGACAGAGCGGCCGCTGCAAGAGCCGTGCAGCATGCGCAGGCGCTCGATTCCGGCCTCGCCTTCGCGCGCGACCTTGGCAATCACCCGCCGAACATCTGCGATCCGACCTTCGTTGCCGAGGCGGCTTCGGGTCTCGCCGGCGAAGGCGTCAGCGTCGAGGTGAAGGACGAGGACGAGATGCGCGAACTCGGCATGGGCGCGTTTCTGTCCGTCTCCCAAGGCAGTGAAACCCCGGCCAAGATGGCCATCGTGCGCTACGACGGCGCCGAAGCCGATGCGGCGCCGTTCGTGCTCGTCGGCAAGGGCATCACCTTCGACACGGGCGGGATCAACCTCAAGTCCGCCGCCGGCATGGGTCAGATGAAGCTCGACATGTGCGGCGCGGCTTGCGTGCTTGGTGTCGCCCGCGCCGCGATCGACGCGGCGCTTCCCATCAACCTCATCGCTATTGCTGCGGCGGCGGAGAACATGCCGAGCGGGCGCGCGACTCGTCCGAGCGACATCGTCACCACCATGTCCGGGCAGACGGTGGAGATCATGAATACCGACGCAGAAGGCCGCCTTGTGCTCTGCGATGCCCTCACCTATGCGGAACGCTTCAAGCCAGCCGCCGTGGTGGATGTCGCCACCCTGACGGGCGCGCAGATCACGGCCCTCGGCACGGTTGCCGCAGCCATGTATGCCAACAACGACGACCTCGCCCAAGCGCTTGAACAAGCCGCGACCTACGCCCATGACCGCATGTGGCGAATGCCGCTATGGAGCGACTACGCGGAGGACTTGCGCACACCGTTTGCGGATGTGAAGAACGTGGGCGGACGTGCCGGCTCGATTACCGCCGCCTGCTTCCTCGCCCGCTTCGCCAAGGCCTATCCGTGGGCGCACCTCGACGTTGCCGGCCCTGCCATGCGCGGCGGGGCGGCTTGGGGCTCAACCGGTCGCCCCGTGTCGGCATTGTTCCAATACCTCATCGACCAAGCCGTATGAGCACGCGCATCGACTTCTACCTGCTGCAAGACGTCGATGCCCTGGCCCGGCGCCGCTTCTGCTGCCGTCTGGCACACCGGGCGGTGAGCGGCGGCAACCGCGTCCATGTCCGCGCCGATGACGAAGACGCGGAGGACCTCGACGCCCTGATGTGGGCCTACCCCCACGAACAGTTCCTGCCCCACGCCCGCATGCGCGAGGGCGAAGCGCAGCCGGAACCGGTGTTGATCTTCGGCCCGGAACAGGCCGCCAGCGGTGACGTGCTCATCAATTTGGGTCAGGACGTCCCAAATTGCATACCCCGGTTCGAGCGCGTCGCCGAAATCGTCCTGGGCAACGAACGCGCTGCCGGCCGCGACCGCTACCGCACCTACCGCGAAAGCGGCTACACCCTGTTCCATCACGAGGTGGATGACTGGGATTAGAGGCCCGCGAGCCCGTCTGGAGCGCACAGGGTTACGGGGTTTGTTCCATGCAGCAACGGGCGTCCGGCGTCGCAAAGGGAAAGCGCTAGGGTGTCTCCCCCAGCTCTCCAAACACCTCCGCGTCATGCTCCCCTAGATGCGGAGCGCGCCGGCTGATGGCCCATGGGCTCCCGCGCATTGCATAAGGAGCGCCGGGGTAGGTGATGGTGCGGTCGAAGTCGTCGTGGTGCAGGGGCACCTGAAATCCGCGCGCCTTGAAGTGCTCGTCCTCGAACGCTTCTTCGGGGGAGTTGACGACGCCGACGGCCAATCCAGCGCGCTGGCAGCCGATGAAGAAATCCTGCGCCGGCAGTCGGGAGGCGATGAGCTTCAATGCTTCGCGGCCGGCGCCGAAGATCGCGGTGACCTCGTCGTCGCTGCCGAGCCTCGACAACTCGAACGGCCCTTCCCAGTTCGCCCCCATCTCCAGGAACACGGCTTCCGGCAGATCCTCGGCGAAGCCGAGCTCACGCAGCCATGCAAGCAAGGCTCTGAATTCCTTCGGGGCGCGGGGTGGCACGCCGGTGTTGGCGTAGCGGCCGTCGGCGCAGAGCTGCTGTGTCTCGCCGGAAGGGCGGGTGGAGGCGTGGCGACCGGTCTGGCGCTGCACGGTCTGTTCGGCCACCAGCCAAGAGTAGGACGCCGCTTCCGTGGTGACGTTGCAGGCTGCCGTCATGCTGACGTCGATGAACTGCCCTTTGCCGGCGACCCCGCGATGCAGCACCGCCGTCAGGACCGACATCACCGCGAAATGCTGCGCCGTGTGCAACGCCTGCATGGGGCCCCGGATGGGCGGCAGCGAATGGTCGTCGTAGCCGCAGGACCACGGCGGACCGGAAGCGGCCATGATGGTGAGGTCTGTCGCTGGCAGGTCGCTCAAGGCATCGCCCCGGCCATACGGCGTTACCGCCACGTGGATGAGGTCTGGTCGGACTGCGCTGAGGTCGTCGTAGTCGAGTCCGAGTGCTGCCAGACGCTGGCGCGGCTCTGCCTCGAGCAGGATGTCGGCGCTGGCGATGAGTTGCCGGAAGCGTTCGCGGCCCTCTTCGAGGTCGAGGTCGATGACCACGCCGCGCTTGCTGGTGTTGTAGTGCCACCACCAAAGGCTGCGGTTCTCGCCCGGCTGGTCGTCGAGAAACGGCGGATAGGCTCGGGCAGGGTCGCCACCCGGCGGCTCGACGAGGATCACGTCCGCCCCCATGTCGCCGAGCAGCTTGGCGGCGAACGCCACGCGCTCGCTGCCAAGTTCCACCACGCGCAAACCGGTGAGGGCCGTCAAATCACGCCCTCCTCGGCGAGGGTTGCCACCTCCTCGGGCGTGAAGCCAAGGAGGCTCGTGAGCACCTCTTCGTTGTGCTCGCCAAGGCAGGGGCCGGCGCGCGGATACTCCCAGTCTGTCTCGGAGAAGTGCACCGGCTGGCCGTCCACCCGGACGTCACCCATCACCGTGTGCTGGACGGTCGGCCACAGGCCAAAGCCCTCGGTGGATGGATCGAGATCGATGCGCTCTTGCGGCTTCTGCACCGCCGCCACGGGTACGTCGGCGGCGCGCAGGCGCTCCTGCACGTCGAACTTGCCACGGCCTGAGGTCCAGCGTTCGAGATGGGTGTCGAGAGCGTCTTGGTTCGCGACCCGCCCTGCATGGACCGCGAAGCCCGGCTCGGAACACCAGGGCTCGGCAATGAGGCCCGCCAGCCGCCACCAGTCGCCGTCGCCGCGGCAGGCGATGGCCACCCACTCGTCATCGCCCTTGCATGGATAGATGCCATGGGGCGCCATTGGTGGCCAGGCGTTGCGGTTGCTGTGCGGACTGCCGTCGCGGCGGCTCGGGCGACCGTTGACGGTCCAGTCGAGCAGGGCCGGTCCGTGCAGCGCAAGGGCGGATTCCGTGCAGGCGAGATCCACCCACTGACCTTCGCCCGTGCGCTGACGATGCACCAGTGCCAGCAGGATGGCGATGGCCATGTAGTAGCCGCCGGTGTGGTCCATGTAGGAATAGCCCCAGCCGGCCGGTTCGCGATCGGGCAGGCCGTTGGTGAAGGTGAGGCCAGACACGGCTTGGACGATGGGCCCCCAGGTCTTGAAGTCGCTGTAGGGGCCCACGTGCCCGAAGCCGCAGTTGGAGACATAGATGATGTCGCCGCGAATCTCGCGCATCCGGTCGTAGCCGAAACCCCAGCGCTCCAGCACGCCCTTGGCGAAGTTCTCGCTCACCACGTCGGAGATTTCGATCAAGCGCGCCAGGATGTCCTTGGCGCGCTCGTCGCGCAGGTTCAAGGTGATGCCGTACTTGCCGGCATTGTGGTTGTTGAAGGCGCCGCCTCGGTCGAGGCCTCGCTCGCCGTCCTTGTAGGGCGGCCCGCCGCGCAGGATGTCCCAGCGGCCTTGCCGCACCGGGTCTTCGATGCGAATCACTTCGGCGCCGAGAGCCGCCAGCCACTTGGTGGCGCCGGCACCGGCAAGTTGCCCGGTGAAGTCGCAGATGCGAAAGGTTGAGAGGGCACCTGAACCGTCTGGCGACGGCACGGACGTTTCCGCCGGCGAATCGGCGGCCACGAAATTGCGCTGCTCGCTCGTCATGGATGCCAAGTCAACACGTTCGCGTAGCGGCAATCAACCGGTTGGGTGCGGCGTAGGACATCTCGCACAGGTTTTCCGCCATTTCGTACAGCCCGTGGCGGCAATGTCCGATTGGCCCCTCTTTGCAAATGGTTCTTCCTATGTGCGCCGGTTTTGAGGCCGGCCGGCGCGGCGCGTCACGAGTGGTGAGAAAGGGAAACGCCCTGTGCTACGGTGGGAACATGGACGATCACGAAAGGGCAGCGCTCGGTGCTCTGGCGAAGGGAGGCGGCTCGATGTCTCCCACGCTCAGGGCTCCTTCTGCGACCCCCAGCGTTGCGCCATCCGGGTACCCGGTGGGCATGAGCGAAGAGGTCAAGGCGGTGGTGCGGCGTCAGCGCCAGCATCCCGACTTCCCGCCCGACTACAGGCCTTGGGACTTCGCTCTCGACTCCGATGGCTACTCGACCGGGGATGGCAGGCCGATGCCGACTGAGCTCCACAGTCGGCTCGGCAACCTGCTCACGGCGTGCCTCGACGACCATCTCCGGCGTCGATTCGGCGATCGATCGGCGGTGTTGAATGATGTCAACGTGTATCCGGTGGAGGGCGCGCGGAATTACTACCTGCTGCCGGACCTGTTTGTCATCCTGGAGGCGGCGGGTCGTCCACGGCCGGAAGATCGCAAGGGCGAAAAGGACTTCGACCTGCACCAGGCCTACAAGCTCTGGCAGGAGCCGCCCATAGCCTTCGTGCTGGAGATCATCTCGCCGAAAACGGGCAGGCGCGACATCGAAGTGAAGCCGGCGCTGTACGAGGCGATGGGCGTGACGGAGTATTGGGTGTTCGACGCCAAGCGGCTCCTCGTCCCGGAGGGCTTGCGCTGCTGGCGCCTGACGGATGGCAGCTACCAGCCGGTTGCGCTTACGCCGCCGCCGGAAGGCGTCGGAATGCCGCCAGCGACATCGCTCGGCGCATTCAGCGAGGAACTGGGGCTGTATTTCTGCATCGAGGGCAGGTGGCTTTGGCCCTACGACCCGGAGGTCGGCAAGGTGCTCACGCTTGAAGACCGGCGCAAGGAAACCGAGGCGATGGCGGCCCGAATGGCGGAACTCGAAGCCGCGGCCAGCCGCGTGGCGGAACTCGAAGCCGAACTGGCTCGGCTGCGAAAGCGGTCCTGACCGGCACTCGGCCACGCATGGACAACCACCTATTCTCTGGCCTCAAGGTCATCGACGCCGCCACAGTCATCGCCGCCCCCGCCGCCGCCATGATGCTCGGCGACTTCGGCGCCGATGTGATCAAGGTCGAGCAGCCAGACGGCGACATGCTCCGGCTCCTGTCGCACCTGCCCGGCACGCCGAACGCCGGCAATCACTGGTTCTGGCAGATGGACGGCCGCAACAAGCGCAGCATCGTGCTGGACCTCAAGACAGAAGGCGGCATGGAAGTGCTGCGCCGCCTTGTGGCCGAGTGCGACGTGTTCATCACCAACCAGCCGCACAGCGTCCGCGAGTCGCTCAAGACCCGCTACGAGGACTTCAAGCCCCTGAACCCGAGCATGATCTATGCCTCGCTCACCGCCTACGGCGAGGAAGGCCCGGAACGCGCCCGCAAGGGTTTCGACCAGCTTGCCTACTGGGCGCGCAGCGGCTTGATGGACCTCATGCGCGAACCCGGAACCATGCCGACGCAGGGCCTGCCCGGGATGGGCGACCACCCCACCGGCGTTGCCATCTACGCCGGCATCGTCACTGCACTCCTGCACCGGGAGCGCACTGGCGAAGGCGGCATGGTGCACACCTCGCTGCTGGCAAACGGCCTGTGGAGCGTGGCCGGCATCGCCGGCGGCGTGATGGCCGGGGGCGACATGCAGGCGTATCGCGAAGCCTCGAACCGCGCCGGGGGCATGGGGCGCGTCTATCAGGCCAGCGACGGGCGCTGGCTGCAGTTCAACATGGTGCGCAACGACCACCTGCGCGACCTCATGTTCACCGCCATGGAAGCCACCCACATCCTCGCCGACGAGCGCTTCGCCACGCCGCAGCTCATGTGGCAAAACCGCGAAGCGTTCGGCGAGGAGATCGCCGCGATCATCGCCACGCGCACGTCGGACGAGTGGCTGGCCGCGTTCGCCGCCTTCGATGTCCCGGTGAACCGCATCGCCTTGGTGGAGGAGACGGCCACCGATCCACAAATCCTCGAGAACCGGATGGCGGTCGTGCCGGACGACCCGGAAGTCGAGGTGCCCCTGGTGCTCAACCATCCCATCAAGGCGACCAGCGTTCCCCAGGTAGGCCCCCGGCGCGCGCCGTCCCTCGGCGAGCACACCGAAGAGATCCTGAACGAACTCGGCTACGCGGAAGAGGCGAGGGCAGCTCTAGCCGCCGCCGGAGCGGTATTCATCGGCGAACGCTGAGCCGATGCGCGGCGACTTGCGCGCCCTTAAACGCACCGATGAATTCGGCACGGGCCCCGTAGGGGCGGGGCTTGTCCCGGGCTTGTCCCCGCCCGTCTTGAACCCGCCGACAGATCCTAGCCCGGATTATTCATGAATGCCCTACTGCGGACGACGATACACTCGCTGTGGCTGGGCAGGTACTCGTGCATCCTGCGGACGCATTCGTGCATCCTGCGGACGCATTCGCTCCGGCCCCCTCGACATAGTGCACAGCTATGCCTTCG
>VXSY01000187.1 GCA_009837725.1 Gammaproteobacteria bacterium
CACCAAGAGCTTGCACCGCGTACGCGGCGCTTTCGCGCCGCTCCTGCGGTGCAAGCTCTTGGTGTCCTCCCTCCGAGGGCTCGCTAATGCCGGCTAGCGGCGCACAGTAACCGGAGCTTTCTCCTTCGCCGAGCGATAGGACGCCTCGGTCAGCCTTGACACCTGCAAGGCGAACTCCGGCGCTTCGTAGCCCTTGCCGTTGGTGCGGATCCAGCGGAACAACGCGTTGTCTGGCGTGTCGGGGCGGATGCGCTTCGGCGCCGTTACCGGCTCGTCGTTCAGCAGCATGGAGCGCACCTGCCACTGGTGCAGGTGGAGGATGAGGCAGCCTTCGCTGCCGGAGATCATCAGGCGTTCGTCGTGGCGGGAGGCGTTGCCGATGGTCGTCAAGGTACCGACGGCGCCGCCCTTGAAGGCGATCTGCACGGCGGCGTTGATGTCCACCGGGCGGCGGGCGTTGTCGAAGGTTGCGGACACCTTGGAGGGCTGCAGGCCCGTCATCCAGAGCATGGAGGCGAGCAGATGGCTGCCGGTGTCCATGTACATGCCGCCGCCGGACTTCACAGGATCGAGCCGCCAGCCGCCCAGCGCGCCCCAGTTCTGGGTCACATAGCCGACCACGCCGCGAATCTCGCCGAGGGCACCCTTGCGGATGAGTTCCTGGGCATAGACGTACTCCGGCATCCAGTGGCGCTGATAGGCCACCATCAGCAGCCGCTTCGCCTGCTCGGCGTGACGCAGCGTGGCGCGGGCGTGGGCCGGCGTCAGCACCATGGGCTTTTCTACCAGCACGTGGCGGCCGGCATCGAGGCAAGCCTTGATCTGCGCGTGGTGGTCGCTATGCGGCGTGCTGATGAAGACGGCGTCGGATTCCGTTTCGGCGAGCATCTCGCGCCAGTCCGAGAAGGCCGGCACCTCGTAGCCCGCGCGCTCGGTGAAGCGGTCGATCTGCTCCGTCACCGGATCGGCTGCGCCGACGATGCGGGCGAATCCGTCCCTTTCGATCCGCGGCACATGGGCGCCGCGCATGTTGCCACCGGCGCCGATTACCGCGACGGTGAGTCGTTTCTTGGACATCCGGGACCCCTCCCTATGTGAGTACGTACCTATCGACGGGGAGCGACGCGGCAGTTCGCTGCGCGTCACCGGCTGGGGATAGCTTCCCCGGCAGAAGGCTCCCGTGCGTGTCGATAGCTTTATCATGACCGCTTGCAGCCGTGTGGAGCAACACGCTCCTGGAGCGGCGCGTCATCGTAAGGACAGGAACAGGGCATGAGAATCGGAATCTATGGCGGCAACGTACGCCGGGGTCGTCCCCTCACGAGCTTGGTGGACGAGATTGTGCAGATGGAGGAGCAGGGATTCGCCAGCTATTGGACGCCGCAGGTGGGCACGTTCGATGCCCTCACCATGCTGGCCCTCGCCGGTCAGGCCACGAGCCAAATCGAGCTCGGCACGGCGGTAGTGCCGAGCTATCCGCGCCACCCGAGCGCGCTGGCGCAGCAGGCGGCGACGGTGAATGCGCTCTGCGGCGGCCGGCTGGTGCTCGGCGTTGGGCCCTCGCATCGCCCGGGCATTGAGGCGCTGGGGCTTGCCTACGACCGCCCGGCGCGGCACATGCGGGAGTACGTCACGATCCTGAAGGCGCTCGGTGCCGAAGGGCGGGTGGATTTCGAGGGCGAGGTGTATCGCGTCAAGACCGGCTTTGCCTGCCCGGAAGCCTCGCCCCTTACGGTTGTGGTGTCGGCTCTTGCGCCGCTGATGCTGAAGGCCGCCGGTGAGGTCGCGGACGGCACCGTCACCTGGATGGTCGGGCCGCGCACCATCGCCGACAGCACGGTTCCGCGCATCACCCAAGCCGCTCAGGCGGTGGGCCGGGACGCGCCCCGCGTGGTGGTGGGGTTGCCGGTATGCGTCCACGACGACAAGGCGCAGGCCACGGCCCGCGCCGTGCAGATCTTCCAGGGCTACGGAATGCTGCCGAACTACCGTCGCCAGCTCGATGCCGAGGGCATCGACCAGGCCGGAGAGATCGCCGTGGTCGGCAACGAGGACGACGTGACGGCGCAGTTGCAGGCGTTCTTCGACGCTGGCGCCACCGAAGTCATCGCCAGCATCTATCCCGCCGGGGACGACAGCCGAGGCTCCTTCGCCCGCACTACGGAACTCTTGCAGGCGCTGGCCGCCGCATGAACGCGGAGTTTGACGAGACTTCCGCTCGCCGCGCGATTGCGGACGGTCGGTCGGTTGCGGAACTGACGGACCTGTATCGCTCGATTCTCGAGCATGTGGGCGAGGACCCGGGCCGCGACGGCCTGCTCGGCACCCCCGAGCGGGCCGCGCGAGCCATTTCGTTCCTCACCAAGGGCTACCGCGAGAATGTGCACGAGGTGGTCAACAATGCCCTGTTCGAGTCCGACCTCGACGAGATCGTCATCGTCAAGGACATCGAGCTCTACTCTCTCTGCGAGCACCACATCCTGCCGTTCCTCGGCAAGTGCCACGTGGGATACCTGCCGCAGGGGCGCGTGCTGGGGCTTTCCAAAGTGGCGCGCATCGTCGACATGTATGCGCGGCGCCTGCAAATCCAGGAGAGCCTGACTCAGCAGATCGCGCAGACGATCCTCGACGTGACCGGCGCCGCCGGCGTCGGCGTCATCGTCGAGGCGCAGCACCTGTGCATGGCCATGCGGGGCGTCGCCAAGCAGCACTCGTCGATGCAGACCTCCGTGATGCTCGGCAGCTTTCGGGACAACCCGCCGACGCGCTCCGAGTTTTTGCGGCTGGTGGGCAGTTGACCAGCACGGGCGGGGACAAGCCCCGCTCCTACGGAGGCGGAAGGGCCCTGGGGGAAGGGCGTCTCGCCCTCCCACGCGCCGCAAGGCGCGGTTTTCGGACACCGTGAAGGGGAACCGATGAGCATCCTCGCGACATACGAGAGCAACACACGCGGGAGCGCCGCGGCGCAGAGGCGTGCCCACGCCAGTGTGGTGGGGGGCAACTCCCGTGGAGCGGCTTATCACCGGCCGTATCCCTTGACCCTGGTGCGGGCCGAAGGCGCGACGGTAGTGGACGTGGATGGCCGCGAGTATCTCGACTTCATCAACAATTTCACGTCGCTGGTGCATGGTCATGCCTATCCGCCGATCCTGGAGGCGGTCTCGCGTCAGGTCGCCCAAGGCACGGCGTGGGTTGCGAACAACGAGTGGCAGACGGAATTGGCCGAAACCTTGATCGAACGCGTGGCCTCGTTCGAGAGCGTCCGCTTCACCAACTCCGGCACCGAGGCAGGGATGCTGGCCTTGCAGATTGCCCGCACCATCACGGGCCGCACCAAGGTGTTGATGGCGCGCTACGGCTATCACGGCAGCCTGGAGGAGTTCGAGGTGGGGTCGGCGCCGGGGCTGTATCCGGATCGGGCCAAGGACCGCACACTGCTTGGCACCTACAACGATGCCGAGAGCTTCGAGGCGGTGCTGGCCGAACACGGGGACGACATCGCCGCCGTGGTGTTGGAGCCGGTGATGGGTGCCGGCGGAGTCATCAGCGCCACGCCTGAGTTCCTTACCCGGGTGCGCGATGCAGCCCACGCCGCTGGGGCACTGCTGGTTTTCGACGAAGTGATCGCCTTTCGGCTGGCCACGGGCGGAACCCAATCGCTCGTGGGCATCGAGCCGGATCTCACCATGCTCGGCAAGCTGATCGGCGGCGGCTTTCCGGTCGGCGGCGTCGGCGGCAAGCGCGAGTATCTCGAGATATTCGATCCCGAAAACCCGCGCGGCATGCACTCCGGCACCTACAACGGCAACCCGGTGACCATGACGGCGGGGCTGGTGTCGGTGCGCGAACTGACGGCGGAGCGCATCCGCATCATGGAGGAACTCGGCGAACGCCTGGCAGCCTCTCTCGCCCGCAGCGCCGGCCAGCACGGCCTGCCCCTCGGCCTCAACCGCTGCGGCTCCCTGCTTCAGGTGTACTTCAGCGACGAGGCCGAGGGCGAAGGCCCAGACCGCATGTCCGCCCTCCACCTCGCCGCCCTCAACCACGGCCTGATGTTCGCCTCCCGCGGCATGATCTGCCTGTCGACGGTGATGGACGAAACCCTTATCGACGAAGCCGCGCAGCGGGCGGATGCGGCAATGGAGGACGTCGCTCGGGAGCTTGGCTGATCCGGGTGGGAGCGGGGGACGGAGGTTGTCCCGTCCAGGCGCGCCCTGCTTCAGACGCTGCGCTGGACTCGGCACGGGCGGGGACAAGCCCCGCCCCTACGGGGCACGTGCTGAGTTAAGAACTGCAGGACAGCATTGAGCAGCCTGGGCGGTTGCGAGCCCAGTCGGGGCGCTTCTTCGCGTACTCCTCGCGTTCCGGCTGGTCGTCGTACGGGTGGCGCAGCACGTCAAGCAACTCTCGCACCATGCTGAAGTCGCCGCCTTCCGCCTTGTCGATGGCGAGTTGGGCGATGTAGTTGCGCAGGACGTATTTGGGATTGACGCTGTTCATGCGCGGTCGCCGCTCGGCGTCCGGCAACGCATCCTGCCGCACTCGGCTGGCGTATAGCGACAGCCAGCCTTGCAGCCGCTCGCGCCAGGCCGGGGTGACTTGGGTGGGCACGTACCAGGCATCTTCGAGGGGCGTCGGGTCGCAAGCCCGCAGATCTACATCCGCAAGGCGGCGGTAGAAGATCGTCATGTCCGTTTCGGCGGCTTGCAGTATGGCAAACAGCTCCTTCACCAGCGCCGCGTCGCCGGCCGGGTCCAGCGCAAGCAGGCCCAGCTTGCTCGCCAGCACCTCCTGCCAGCGCGCCGTGTATTCCTTGGCGTAGCTCGCGAGCGCCTCTTCGAGCGGCTTCGCGTCGCCGACCAGTGGATAGATGGCGTTGGCGAGTTGCACGAGGTTCCACTGGGCGATGGCTGGCTGCTGGCCGTAGCGGTAGCGCCGGGTGGCGGCGTCGGTGGTGTTCGGCGTCCAGCCGGGGTCGTAGTCCTCCAGCCAGCCGTAGGGGCCGTAGTCGATGGTGAGCCCGAGAATGGACATGTTGTCGGTGTTCATCACGCCGTGCACGAAGCCGACCCGCATCCATTCCGCCACCATGTGCGCGGTGCGCGAAACGACTTCGGCGAACCAGCCGAGATAGCGGTCCGGCCCATCCCCCGGCAGTTCAAGCTCCGGGAAGTCGGTTTCGATGGTGAAGTCGGCAAACCGGCGGAGCAAGTCTGTCTCGCGCCGCGCCGCAAGCATCTCGAAATGGCCGAAGCGCGTGAACGAGGGCGCGAGCCGGCACACCACCGCACCCGGCTCCGGCGCCGGATGGCCGTCGTAAAGGATGTCGCGCACCACCTCCTCGCCGGTGAGGATGAGCGACAGCGCGCGCGTGGTCGGAACCCCCAAATGGAACATCGCCTCGCTGCAGAGGAACTCGCGCAGCGACGAACGCAGCACGGCGAGGCCGTCGGCGGTGCGGGAATAGGGCGTGGGGCCGGCGCCCTTGAGTTGCAGCGCCCAGCGCTCGCCCTGGCGGTTGACGATTTCGCCGAGATTGATGGCGCGCCCGTCGCCAAGCTGGCCGGCCCAGTTGCCGAACTGGTGGCCGCCGTAGCAGGTGGCGTAGGGTTCCATGCCCGGTGCGAGCTGGTTGCCGGCGAAGATCGCCGCGAAAGCCTCGGACTCGCAGACAGGGTCCGGCAAGTCGAGGAGCGCCGCGGCTTCCGGCGAGACCGCCACCACCTGCGGCTTCGCCACCGGCGTCGGTGCCACGGCAGACCAGCACGCCCCAGCTACCTGGCGGCGGTAGTTCTCCGTCTCGGCATCGCCCGGCAGCGCTTCGAGGAAGCGGTTGTCGAACGGCATTTGCGCCAGTTCGGGCGGCAGGATCGAGGGTGCAACTTCAGCATTCATGCCGCCTAGTTTACGCGTCCTTGCGGCGCGCCCGTGCCGGGATGGCTCGGTGGCTGTTACGATGCGCCCACTTGCGAATGGAGGAGGGCGAGCCGTGCAATCACCGGTTTGCGAAATGTTCGGGATCGACTTCCCGCTGGTGGCCTTCACCCACTGCCGGGATGTGGTGGTGGAGGTGTCGAAGGCTGGCGGGCTCGGCGTGCTTGGCGCCGCCGGCTATGGCCCGGAGACGCTCGAGATCGAGCTCAACTGGATCGACGAGCACATCGACGGCAAGCCTTACGGGGTGGACCTCATCGCCCCCACCAGCATGGCGGTGACGGACGACACCACGCCCGACGAGACCCTCGACATGGTGCCGGACGAGCACCGCGACTTCGCTCGCGGCATCCTCGCCCAGCACAACATCGACACCTCGGACGTCTATCAGCACCAGCGCGGCGCCAGCGGCGGATTCCTTACCAAGCAGCGCGCCGGCAACATCATCGACGTGGCCTTCTCGCACCCGATTCGTCTGATCGCCAACGCCTTGGGCGTGCCGCCGACCTACATGCTGGAGATGGCCAAGAGCCGAGGCGTGGTGGCGGCCGCGCTGGTGGGTGCCAAGGAGCATGCCATCAAGCAGGTGGACGCTGGTGTTGAACTCTTGGTGGTGGCCGGCACGGAAGCTGGCGGCCATTGCGGCGAGGTCTCCACCATGGTGCTGGTGCCGGAGGTGATCGAGGCCATCGAGCGGCACGGCAAGCCGGCGCCGGTGCTGGCGGCCGGCGGCATCGTCACCGGCCGGCAGATGGCGGCGTGCATGGCGATGGGTGCGGCCGGGGCCTGGACTGGCTCGGTCTGGCTGACCACGGCAGAGGCGGAAACCTCGCCCGTCATCAAGGAGAAATACGTCGCTGCGAACTCGCGCCAGACGGTTCGCTCGCAGGCCCGTACCGGCAAGTATTCGCGCCAGTTGTGCTCGCCCTGGACCGATGCATGGGAGTCGGAGGAAGCGCCGCAGCCGCTGCCGATGCCGCTGCAGTCGCTGGTGAGCGAACCGGCCTTGGCGAAGGTGACGAAGCTGGCCGAAGGCGGCCACGAGGGAGCGCGGCATTTGGCGACGTCTTTCGTCGGCCAGGGCGTGGGCCTGATGAACTCGATCCAGACCACCCGGCAGGTGGTGTATGAGTTCATGGAGGACTTCATCGCCGCCAACGAAAGGCTCGCGAGGGCCGTCGGTGACGACTAGCGCATGAGGAAGGCCACCCGAAGAAGGGCGACGAATGCGTCGCCCTGTCCGGCAGCCGGGTGCATCGCCGCCAAGTCCGACAGACTGTTAGGAGCCTGCACCGTAGGAAAAGCCGCAAAGCAAGCGAGCGGATGCGTTGGCCTCTAGCGTCGCCGTCTTCTGGAGGGAGGGCGTCCCGCCCTCCATCGCGCCCGCGAGGGCGCGCATCCTTGTGGTGCAGCGAGTGTTCTGCGCGCCTTGCGGCGCGATGGAGGGCGGGCGCCGCCAAACCCCTCGCTAACGCTCGGGGTCTGGCCCCAGCCCCCACCTCCCCATGGCCTTGCACCGCGTACGCGGCGCTTTCGCGCCGCTCGCGCGGTGCAAGCTCTTGGTGCCCTCCCTCCGAGGGCTCGCCAATGCCCGCTAGCGTCGCTGAATTGGCGGCCCTCATGCTGCCGGTCCGAAGGCGTGTCCGTGGTGGAAGTCCGACAGGCTGTTAGACTTCGCTTTCGTGCCGATGCGGCGCGTTTTTTTCGTTTGGTTGGGCATTGGGCGTACTTGCCGCGCGTCCATATGCCCGCAACTCCCTGCCATGCCGCCGATTCTTGAGGAAAGTCCCCCAATGCAGCAGTCCCGATCCGCAACGGTTTCCACCCTTGATCTTGCGCAGAACGCGAAGTCGAGCGAACTCGCCGTGCCCGACTACGACACCGAACGCGTCGCCGATGTCGGGTTTCTGACCGCAATGACGCTGACGCTGCTCGGCAACTACGCGCAGACAGGCCACTTCGGCGGGCCGCTCGCCTACACGCCCTATGTGGTGACGAGCCACCTGATCGGGCCGGAAAACGGCGGGCTGCGCTACGACTATCGGCGCCCCAAGCACCCCTACGCGGACAAGTTCATGCTGGCCGGCGGTCACAACGCCCCGGTCACCTACGCCCTCTGGATCATCATGGGCGAGGCGCTGGCACGCCGCCACGCGGCCACTGGCGACGATCGCTACCGCGCGGACCCCGCCACGTCCATGCTGGCCGTGGATGCGATCGGCTTCCGCCGCGGCGCCGGTGCCCTCGCAACCCTGCTCGGCGAGCGCAACCTCACCGATCACCCCCTGTTCGACCAGGCTAAGCTGCGGGGCATCCGGGCCCTTGCCGGACATTCCGAGACCACCGACCTCACCAACGACGTCAACGGCGGTCCGTCCGGCATCGGCATCGCCACCGCCGCCGGCAAGGCCGCCTTCTGGGACATGATGGGTGCCCCACTCGAAGCCCCCAAGGTGATGGCGGTCGAGGGCGAGTTCGCCATGACGTCGGGCCATTCCCAGGAGATGAAGACCCAGGCGGTGGCGCAGCGGGTCGGCAAGCGTCTTAGGGTGCTGCTTTCCTACAACAACGCCGGCATTGACGACGAGCTTGTCGGCAGCGTGGTGCCGGCCGAAATCTCCGGCTACGACATTGCCAGCCAATGGGCTTCCTATGGCTGGAACGTCTTCACCATCGACAACGGCAACGACTACGACCAGGTGGCCGCGGCCTTCAACGCCATGGAAGAGTGGGACCCGGCAGACCGCCGCCCCATGATCCTCGTCGGGCGCACCGTCAAGGGCTGGTGGCCCGGCGCCGTCGATGGCCAGATTCCGGGCTACGGCGAGCAGATCGTCGACCATGCCTCGCATCCGTACGCGTTCCCGCAGAACGGCGACTACTTCCAGGCCCTCGCGCGCACCTTCGAAGAACGCTTCCAGGTGCAGTTCCAGGGCATCGACGAAGGCCCGGTTGCGGACGACCGCGAGCGCCTCATCCAGTTCAAGACCAACATCGACATCGCCTTGTCGGTGCTGGACACCCGCGGCCTCGGCGAGTGGGTGGCGAATCGCCTCGTCGCCATCGGCGATGGCGTCAAGGACGATCTTTCACTGCGCGCCGCGCGCGGGGGAGACCCCTTCAACGACTCTCGCCTGAAGGTTCCGGGCTTGCCTGTCGCACCGCAGGAGGTGAAGGTCACCGATGCCTTGGGCGAAGAGGCCACGGTGGGCATCAAGCTCTTCGAGGAGGCCGGCGCCGTGCGCGGCACGAGGCGCGCGATCTCGGAGATCTTCAAGTACGCCAACTACGTCACCGACAACCGCTTCATTGCCATCGCGGCCGACCTGGCCGAGTCCATCAATGTGCAGAAGAGCGCGCTGTTCGGCTACTTCGACCCGGAGGCGAACCCGTCTGGCACGGCCATGAAGGCCGGCATTCAGGAAGCCGGCAACGCTTCGACGGCGGTGGGGCTGGTGGGGCAGTCCATCTCCCTCGACGCCGACGTCCACAACGGCGTTTGGGCCCTCTCCGGCACCTACGGGGCCTTCACGCCGCTCATGTACCTGCCGGCCCGCGTCTGGAGCCAGCAGAATCAGGACAGCCCTTTCCGCGTCGGCGTCCTGCACATCCTCGCCGGGCACTCGGGCCCGGAAACGGCGGCAGACGCGCGCACGCACTTCGGCATCTTCGCCCCGCAGGTGTGGAAGCTGTTCCCTCGCGGACAGGTGATCACCTTGAGCTTCTGGGACTACAACGACGTGGCGCCCGGCTATTTCGCCGCCGCCGACATCGCCGCCAACGATCCCAAGGTCGGCGTGATCGTGCTGGAGGTCGCCCGCCCGGACTTCCCGGTGGCAGACCGCTCCACCTTCGCCGATTCCGACCTCTTGGCGGCCGCCAAGGGGCTCTACGTCATCCGCGACTTCGAGCCCGGCAAGCCAAGGCATGGCTATGTGCTGGCACAAGGGTCCAGCTCTACGGTGAACCTGCTCAAGGTGCTGCCGAAGCTGGCCGAGCAAGGCATCAACGTAAAGGTGGTCGCCTGCATCAGCGAGGAACTCTTCGCACGCCAGCCCAGCGACTATCAGCGTTCCGTGCTGCCACCCGGCGCGCGCAACGACATGATGGTGGTGAGCACGGGCACCCAGCGCGTCATGCCCATCGCCAACGTGGGCCCGCTCACCGCCGAATACTCCCTCTTCTCCGACTGGGACAACCAGTGGCTGAGCGGCGGCACCGAAGCCGACGTCATCGCCGAAGCCCACCTCGACGAAGCCTCCATCGAAGCGGGCATCGTGCGCTTCGCGGAAGACCGCGACGGGCGCCTCGCACGGCAACGGGAGGAGCTGGAGGCGGTGGCATAACGGTCTCGACCTGCTCGGACAAGGCGCGAGGAGTGCGGGGCACAGTGATCAATCGCGCTGTTGTCTTGCGGATGGTGGTCAATCCTTCCTCCGCGCAAGGGACGGGGTGCGACGGCAACGCTGTGGGGCTTTCAATGGCCCTATAACTTGGCAAAAGCCGCTAAATCGGGTCTATAATCGTTCTTTTCCCTCATGCGGCCTGCACCAATTGCCGTTATGAACGAGAAATCCTCACCTTCGGCCGTCGTGGACGCCATGCCGGAGGTCTTTGTTTCGCGCGCGTCGATCAGCGCCGAAGTGACGCGCCGGGTTGCTCAAGGTCGGCTTCGCAAGATCGCATCACGTTTATACACGCGAGATCTCGACAGCGATCCCGAAGACCTGGTGCGACGAAACCTTTGGAGCATCGCTGCGGGCTACTTCCCTGGCGCGCTGATCGCTGACCGGACGGCCTTCGAACTGCAGCCGGCCGAGGATGGCAGCGTGTGCTTGGTCACGCCGCGAGGCGCGGACATCGAACTCCCGGGGGTAGTTCTGCGCCCGCGTCGGGGAGCGCCGCCGATACCAGACGACCGCCCGTTTCTCGACGACCTGCGCCTAAGCTCTCGGGCGCGGGCCTGCCTCGACAACCTGCGGCCATCGCGGGCGCGGGGTGGGCGCTTGCGCCGCACACTGAGCCGAGGGGACGTCGAGTCGCAGCTCGAACGCTTGGTCGCGATGGTGGGAGAGGGCGAAGTCAGCCGTCTGCGGGAGACCGCGCGTCGCATCGCCCCCCGCATCGACCGCGCCCCAGAGTTCGTGCAACTCGACGCTATCGTCGGCGCGCTGGTCGGCACGCAGCCTGCCCGGCTGTCGGCGCCGACTGCCCGTGCACGGGTGGCCGGGCGCGCATATGACCCCCGGCGGCTCGACTTGCTGGGGCGCTTGCACGCGGAACTCTTGCGCACGTCGGCTCCATCGCGTCCCACGCCGCCTCGCGACGGCATCGGTGCCGCCACACTGGCGTTCTTCGAGGCGTATTTCTCCAACTACATTGAAGGCACGGAGTTCACGACTGAGGAGGCCGTGGCGATCATCTTCGGCGGGCGAATTCCCGATCAGCGTCCCACCGACGCGCATGACGTGCTCGGCGTCTGGCGCATCGTTTCGGACGCAGCCGAGATGCGGCGTGTCCCGGAAACGGCGGAGGACTTCCTGGACCTACTCCGCGCCCGTCATCGTCGCATGCTGTCGCAACGACCGGAGGCGGCACCGGGGCAGTTCAAGACTGCACCGAATCGGGTCGGTGCAATCGAGTTCGTGCACGCGGATGCTGTGGTCGGCACGCTTGAGCGGAGCTTCGAGATGCACCGGACACTTGACACTCCGTTCTCGCGCGCCGTCTTCATGCACTTCTTGGTCTCCGAGGTGCATCCGTTCGCCGACGGCAACGGCCGCGTCGCTCGCATAATGATGAACGCTGACCTCGTCGCCGGAGACCAGGAACGCATCGTCATCCCAACGGTGTATCGCGACAACTACATCGCCGGCCAGCGAGCGCTGACCGTTGGCGGCCCGGTAGCCCCCATGCTGCGGATGCTCGATTTCGCATGGAACTGGACCGCGGCCGTTCGATGGGGTGCGCTGGACGAAACCATGGCCACGTTGCGCGCCTCCCACGCTTTCCACAGGTCTGGTGATGCCGAACGCCTCGGCTTGCGGCTGGCCGTGCCGTCCGATTGACCGATGTCGGGTGTCCAGTCGCAAGGAGCGTCCTGCCACAGAGTTGGGCCCCCGGCACCCCGCCCTCGCGCCCTCGGACTTGGGGTGTTGCTCATTGGCCGCCCGGTGCCATCCACGACAGCAACGTCCCTGCAGCCGCCGGGCCCGAACTTCCTTGGACTTCACAGCTCGATGAGGCATCAACGTGAGGGTGGTCGCCTGCATCGGCGCTAGCGAATGATGCCGTAGCGGTCAAGCAGGGCGCGGATGTGGAGCAGCTCGGGGCCGAGTTCGGCCAGGGTTTCGAGGTGGCGTTGGGTTTCTGGGGATTGGGGGTCGTCTAGGTAGATCACCAGGGTTGAGAGGAGGTTTGGGTCCCATGGCCAGCGTTCGATGCCGTCGCGGAGGGTTTCGAGGGCGGCGGCGTGGTGGCCGAGGGAGTGCTGCGCTACGGCGTGGATGTAGAGGAAACGGGCCGAGGCGTCCGGAGTTGCGGCGGCCTTCGCGAGCGGCGCGAGCGCTTCGTCGCGGCGGCCAGAGCGGACTAGGTGCAGGCCGTAGGCCACGTTGGCGATGGGGCTGTCGGGTGCCACGCTGATGGCGCGTGTGAGAAGTTCGCCAGCCTCGCGTTCTTGGCCTTCGCGTTGGAGGAAGTCGGCGTAGTCGATCAGGGCCGGCACGGACGTCGGGTCGATCGTCAGGGCGCGTCCAAAGGCGGCGCGGGCGGCGGCTGACTGGCCGAGGCGATCCTCCAGGTTGGCGAGCATCCTCTGTGTCTCGGCAAGGTCGGCAGTGGGCTCCAGCAACCGGCGCTGTTCCGCGAAGAGATCGTGCGTCGCGGCCAATGCCTTGGCCGGCAGTGCCGGAACGATGTCGGCAAGGGCGAGCGCCGTCTCGAAGCGAACGCTTGCCACGGCGTCGTGCACGCGTGGCGCAAGCAGTTGCCAGCGCTCCGCCGGTGGCTGGCCTTGGGCACCGGCGACGGCACCCCGGCGCACCAACGGCTCCGAATCTCGGAGCCCAAGTTCCAGAAGTGCCCGTACTTTGTGCGAAGGCAGCGCAGCCGCTTGCGCCAAGAGACTGGCCTTGACCATCGGCGGCGTGTCGCCGGCAACCAATGCGTAGAGGGCGTCTGCCGCAGCGGGATCGCCGCGGTGCAGGCGCTGGGAAAGACGGGCCCAATGTTCCTTCTCTGCGACCCCCCAGTCGCGCAGCTTCTCTTGCGCCCACGCGTCGGACCGGCCCTCGTGGCAACCCGTGCAGGCGTTCGGTACGCCCAACTCAGCCGACAAGCTCGGGCGCGGGATCGGAAAGGCGTGGTCGCGACGCGGATCGACACCCATGTAGGTGCGCGCCGGCATGTGGCAGTCGATGCAGGCGCTGCCTGGCGTTCCGGCGGCGTGATGGTGGTGCGTAGGGACATCGTAGCTGGCGGCGTGATGGCACTGCCCGCAGACCCCGTTGCCTTCCGCCACCAGGTTGCCGCTGTGCGGATCGTGGCAGTTGCCGCAGGTGACGCCTTGGGCGTGCATCCGGCTTTGCAGGAAGGAGCCGAGCACGAAGACCTCCTCGCGAATCTGCCCGTCCGGGAAGTAATGCACATCGCCCACGAGTTCGATGCGATAGGCGTCGTGGAACGGCTTACCCTGTGCATCGGCGCCGAGCGGCATGCGCAGCGCATGGCAACCCCCGCACTGGTCGATTTCGCGGGAGTCGCCGGCCTTGTCGGGTGTCGCGATCCGTCCGCCGGGGGCGAGGTGCCAGGCGATGGGAGGTGAGGGTCCGTCCGCAAAGCCAGCGTGGGGCACGCTGCCGGTGGTTCCGTTCGCGGCATGGCGGAGATGTGCCGCCGCGTCGCCGTGACATGCCTCGCAGGTGACGTTGGCCGCCGCGTAGGCTGTGTTCGTGCGACCGGACGCGTCCACCGACTTGGTCACGTGGGTCGAATGGCAGGCCGCACACTGACTCCCCCAATGCATGGCGTGTCCGGTCCAGAAGAACGGGTGTCCAGGCGTGATCGCCTCGTCTGGCTGCAGGTGGAACCACCGCTGTCCGCCCTGCGCGACAGCCCTGTCGTCCCACGCCACATCGAACGCTTGCAGTCGGGAGTTGCCGGCGTCGAGGAGATATTGTTGCAACGGTCGCCAGCCGAACGTGTAGCGCACATCAAACACGCAACGCTCGCCGGATGCGCCGACAGTCTCCACGCGGTACTCGTCCCCGGCGCGGAAAAAGCGGCTTTCGATGCCGTGGAATGTCACGCGCACATCTGAGAAATCGCCAAGGACCGCGTCGTTATCGGCAACCCGCATGGACTGGAAGTGATCCGACCGCCGCCAGGCTCGGAACTCTGCTGGGTGGCAGTCGCGGCACACCTCAGGTGAAATCGGCCCGGCCTCCTTCTCTTCCACAGCCGCGACTACGCCGCCCGCGAAAGCGGCAACCACGAGCACGGCACCGATCCGTCGCTTCACCGGCAGGGTGCGCGCCCTAGCGGGCGCGATGGAGGGCGGGACGCCCTCCCTCCGGAGGAAGTCGCGGGCTCCTGGCGATCGTGTTCGACCGGCTTCCGGCACTGCCCCGGAGGGAGGGCGTCCCGCCCTCCATCGCGCCGTAAGGCGCGCAGGACCGTCGCCGCACTGGCACGCGCGCGGTGCAAGCTCTTGTTGTCCTCCCTCAAGAAACCGTCGCTAAGGGCGGTGGCCAGGCTACTGCCGCGCCATCGCGGCGCGTGCTTCGCGTTCCGATTCGTCGCGCCCGTCCCTTTCGGTGGGACGACTCGCAAGCTCGAAGGTCACCTTCTTGATCTTGCCGGGGTAGGCGAAGGGCGGTTGGTAGTCGCGGCTGATTGGCGCGGTGGCGCGCCCTAAGTCCATGCCGGTGCTTGACAGCATTCCGAGCAGGCGCGGGATGTGGCCCTCGGCCACGACTTCGCCGTCGATGAGCAGTTGCACGGCAGCCTGCCGCTCCGGCAGACGCTGGACCGCGACCGCCACCACGTGCTCGCCGCCGTCGAGCGCGGTCGGCGCCTCGACCTTCGTGTGGGCGTGGAAGCAGTTGTAGTCGAAGTGCAGCCGGCCGCCCAGGATGTAGAGGGCGAATCCCGAGTTGATGGTGCCGCGGTTGACCAGCGCGCCGTCGCCGCCGGAGTCCGCATGCACGAGTTCCACTTCGGTGGTCCAGCCGCGCGCGGCCGAGGGGCAAGCATCCGAGACGATGTGGGAGACGGGCGGGTAGTACACGAACACGTCACGCGCCGTCGGCAGTCCGGGTCGTCGGGCGGCGCGGAAGGCCTGCGCCATGGGCCGGTCGTCGAGCGGCAGCACGCCGTGCTTCTCGGCTTCCTGCCACCAAAGCTCGATCATCGCGCGCAGGCGCTCGGGCTGCTCTTCGGCGAGATCGTTGGTTTCGGAGAAGTCCTCGTCCAAGTGATAGAGCTCCCACTGGTCGTCATCGTCCCAGGAAGTGCCCTGCACGTGCCGCACCACCGCCTTCCAGCCGTCCTGCCAGATGCCGCGATGGCCGAGCATTTCGAAGTACTGCACCGACCGCCCGGGTTTGGCATCGGCCGAGGCAAGCGTCGGCGCCAGCGAGGCGCCGTGCAGCGGCATCTGCGCGACGCCGCGGAACTCGTCGGGCGCCTCGGTGCCGGTGAGCTCGAGGATGGTCGGCATGATGTCGATGGCGTGGCAGAAGGAGCGGCGGATGGCGCCTTCCTTCTGGAGGGCTCTCGGCCAATGGACGATCAGCGGATCGCGCACGCCGCCGGCGTGGGTGTTCTGTTTGTACCACTTGAGCGGCGTGTTACCCACCTGAGACCAGCCCCAGGGAATGTTGGAATGGCTCTCGGGACCGCCGATGTCGTCGATTCGCTTTACGGCCTCGTCCACGTCTTCCATCAAGCCGTTGAACCAGCGCATTTCGTCGAAGACACCGGTCGGCCCACCCTCTTGGCTGGCGCCGTTGTCCGACATGACGATGAGTAGCGTGTCATCGAGTCGATCGACTTCCTTGAGAAACGCCACCAGTCGGCCGATCTGCGCGTCGGTGTGGTCGAGCTGGGCGGCGAACGCCTCCTGCAACCGGGCGGCGAACCGGCGCTCGTTGGAGGAGAGTTCAGCCCACGGCCTGACGCCCGGGTTCAGCGGCGCGAGGCCCGTGTCTTCCGGGATGATGCCGAGCGCCTTCTGCCGCTCGAACCATTCGGCTCGGATGGCGTCCCAGCCAGCATCGAACCTGCCTCGGTACTTGTCGCGGTAGGCCTTCGGCGACTGGTGCGGGGAGTGGGTTGCGCCGAAGGCGAGATAGAGGAAGAAGGGACGTTCCGGCACCAGCGAAATCTGGTCGCGCAGCATGGCGATGGATCGGTCCACCACATCCTCGGAGACGTGGTAGCCGGCTTCAGGCAGCGCCGCAGCTTCAATGTGGTGATTGTCGCTGGTGAGTTCCGGGTAGAACTGGTCCGTCTC
Organism: Gammaproteobacteria bacterium; assembly: GCA_009837725.1. Lineage (GTDB taxonomy): Bacteria > Pseudomonadota > Gammaproteobacteria > Pseudomonadales > Azotimanducaceae > VXYL01. The sequence continues at coordinate 16,451 of VXSY01000187.1, forward strand.
GCCCTGCATGAAGCCGTAGAAGCGGTCGAATCCCCGCTGCAGCGGCCAATTGTGGAACGGCCCGGCCGCCGAGCACTCCGCCATCGGCGTCAGGTGCCATTTGCCGGCCGCGTACGTTCCGTAGCCCGCCCCGCGCAGCACGTCGGCCACCGTCGCCGCCGACGGCGGCAGGAAGCCGCGCATGTTGGGGAAGCCCGTGTCCATGTTGGACACGCCCCGCATCCCGACGGCGTGATGGTTGCGCCCGCTCAAGAGGCACGCCCGCGTCGGCGAACAGAGGGCGGTGGTGTGGAAGTTGACGTAGCGGAGGCCCCCGCCGGCCAGGGCATCGATGTTCGGCGTCTCGATCGTCGAGCCGTAGCAGCCAAAATGGGAAAAGCCGGTGTCGTCGAGCACCACGAGCACGACGTTGGGCTTGCCGCTCCCTGTGTTGGGAACCGGCCACCACGGCTCCGACTCATACACCGTCCGACCGATCCGCCCCTCGAACGGCTCCCCCGACGGGTGCTTGTAGCTCATGGGTTTCCCAATGCCTGCGAGATGTCGCGCGCATTGTGCCGCAGCTCGTTGCCGACGTGGGCAGCGACTTGCTGCGGGAGTCCTCGACCGGTGGGGCACAGGCTGGCGCATGAGGAAGGCCACCCGAGGAGGGGCGACGCATGCGTCGCCCCTACGGCCCGGGACGTGACCGACACCTTCCTGTAGGGGCGACGCATGCGTCGCCCTGTCCGGCAGCCGGG
>VXSY01000091.1 GCA_009837725.1 Gammaproteobacteria bacterium
CATGGCACCATCCCATTATCCCACGAGGCAGACTTTGTTCAGAGCTTCCCTAGACACCCTCCGCTGCGCTCAAACCCTGAAAGCCGCCGGCTTCACCCCGCGACAGGCCGAGGCCTCAGCCCAGGTCCTCGATCGAGCGGGAAGGCGAGAACTGGTTGATCTGCTTCTCGATTTCCTTGGCGAGTTGCCGCAGCGGCAGCGCGAGGTCTTTGACCTCGTGGAACTGCAGGGCATCTCGATCAGCGATGTGGCAAGCGCGCTCCGCATCCGACCGTCGAGCGTGCGCCCGTCCAGCGTCACGCCGTGGTTGGCTTCGGTGGCTTCACCGCCAGCATCAGAACGGCTGCTGTCAGGTTCGCAACGGCCACGGCGACCATGGCGCCGGTGTAGTCACCGACACTGTCTCGGTAGTACGCCACGAGCAGCGGGGCGGCAGCGCCGAAGACCAGCGAGAACGGCATGGCGGCGCTGCGGACTGCGCCCAGATGGCGGCGGCCGAAGAAGCCCGCCCAAATCACCTCCTGAATCGGGATCATGCCGCCCCAGCCCACCCCCAGGAGGAAGAAGCCGACGATTGCCCATGCCAGCGAGTCGAAGGCGAGCGCAGCGACGATGAGAAGCAGGGAACCTCCGGTGACTGCACTGCCGAGTGCACCGAGGGGCCGCGCCTGTAGGCGGTCGATGAAGAACCCCCAAATGGGCTTAGCCAGCATCGCCGGAATGGAGGTGACGACGATCATTTGCGCCGCCAGTGTTGGCGTGAAGCCTTCGTCGTCGAGCCACGGCATGGCGTGCAGCAGCACGACGACGATGTTGATGGTGAAGAGGCCAAAAGCGACGATCAGGGCATAGAAGGCAAAGCTGCCGAGCGCCTGGCGTCTGGTCATGGAACGGGCGAAGTCGGCTTCGGCGAGGGCCGTGCGTCCGGCCGCGGCGTCCGCCGCAGTCTTGCCGTCTGGCAGCAGGCCGTGGTCTTCCGGCGCGCGCCGCACGAATAGCGACACGGGCGCCGCCACCAACAACGAAGCCACGGCCAGAGCTTCCCAGGCGCTGCGCCAACCCCAGGTTTGGATGGCCCAGGTGACGGCGGGCGTGACGGCAATGCCGGCAAAGGAAACACCCATCGCCGCCATCGCCACGGCGAAGCCACGCCGTTCCACGAACCACTTGGCGAGCGTCACGTTGACCACCAGATTGCCCATGAGGCCGGCGCCGGCGGTGAGCAGCACGCCATTCACGACGATCCAGCCGGCCAGCGTTTCGGTGCTGCCGAGAAGCCACAGCGATGCCGAGCAAGCAAGGGTGCCGAAAAGCATGAAGCGACGGCCACCGTGTCGATCCACCAGCGCGCCGATGAGGAAGCCGACGCCGGCCATGACGAACATGCCGAGCGAGCGGGGGATGGTGTATTCGGCACGGCTCCAGCCGAGCTCTTCCACCATCGGTGCCATGAAGGGCCCCGCGACGTAGTTGGTGACGCCCACGGCAACAAGCTGCGTCACAAAGGCGACGCCGATCAGCCAATAGCCGTAGTAGATGGGTGTGTGGGATGATCAGACATGCGTGCGGCTGGTTGTGTCCTCTGGAGCGAGGGCGTCTCGCCCTCGAAATGCACCACAAGGCGCGCAGGGTGCTGGCGCTTTGTGCAACGGGCCTTCGGAGGGAAGGCATTCTGCCTTCCCTGGCGCCGACAGGCGCCTTCTTGTTTCCGCAACCTTTGATCAGCGCACTTTACGGTACGCCAGGGAAGGCAGAATGCCTTCCCTCCAAGGGTCCTAGCCGCCGAGGCGGTAGCGGAGTTTGATCACCAGCATGTCCACCAAGGGGTCGGTGAAGGCGTCTCGGTAAAGCTCGCCGAAGCCGTCGCGAGGCCGCGCGAACGGATCGTCCATGTCGTAGGCGTTGGCGAGGTTGCTGCCCCGGTTGTACACCACGAAGAGGTCCGACAAGGGCGCGATTTGCCAGCGATAGCGAAGCTGCATTGTGAGTTGGCTGATGGTGAAATCGTCGTTCGCTTCGCCTTCTGGGCGGGTGCGGGGTTGCAGTTCGTCCTCGCCTTCGATGATTTGCAACAGTTCCTGCTCCTCGGCGCGAATGCCGGCCCATTGCATCGTCAGGCGCAGTTGCTGGCGGGCGGAGAGGAAGTAGTCCACCGCCAGGCGGGGCTGCAGGTCCGAAGCTTGAAAGGTGGCGAAGTCGGCGTCGTTCCATACATAGCGCAGCCAGCCGTCGCGGTCCATGTATTGCAGGTCGAAGTCGAGCGAGAAGCGGTCCAGCGGCTTCAGGGTCACGCCGAGGGCTGCCGTGTAGCTCATGCCGCCGAGGTCTTCGCTCTGCGCCACGGCCTGTGCGCTCCAGGCAATCGGCCGGCTGGTGTCGGTGCCGAACGCGAGCTCGACGTTGTAGCGTTCGTCGATCCGGAACACGCCGTTGCCACGACTCTCAAGGTCTTCCCAACGCCTTGGGAAATAGCGGAGCGCCGTGCGCAGTTCGTTGCGGTTCTTGAAGGTGAAGGTGTTGAGGAAGAACGAGCCCGTGCGCGTGTTCTGGCCCTCGGCGTTGTCCCAGTTGGCGATGGAGAACATCGTCGTCATGCGCCTTAGGCCAAAGACGTCCGGGCGAATCATGGTGAAGGAATAGAAGCCGCCGAAGTTGCTGTTGCGTTCGAGGAAGCCAACATCGTTGATGTCGAGGTTCTCATCGACGAAATCGAGGCGAACGCCGTGCTGCATTCCGCGCGCTTGGGTGTAGTAGAAGTCCGCCCAGCCACCGTAGCCCAGCTGGCGGTCGTCCATGTCATCGTCACACTTGCGAGTTCGTGCCATGCCCTCGAGCGAGGCCGTGCAGCGCACATCGCTCGTCAAGGCTTGCAGCTCGGCGAGAATCTTGCCGCCCGGGCTCAAGTACTGCACGTCCAGCCCATGCACCGTGGCGGAACGCAAAGGATGATCGACGTGGGTGCCGATGTAGCCGTACGCCTGCCTGCCGTCGCCGACGTTTTCGTAGAGGGCCCGAACCACGCCGAAGTTGCGGCCGTCGCCGCGCACGTGTACGTCCTGCTCCATGCCGAGGCTATCGGTCATGGTGGCTTTCAGCACCGGTTCATCCTCGAACGCGGTGAGCACGCCGTAGCGCACGCCGCCGGTCTGGCCGGTGATCTTGGCGGCACCCAATAGGTCCGTTGGCTGCGACAGCCGATGCGGCGCGACATCCAAGTCGTCGGCGTATTCGATCACCGGGGCGCCGCCGATGCGGCGGGTGTTGAGCACGCTCGACGGTGTGCGCTGGAACGAGGACATGGTGCGTCTCGAGCCGGAGTCGTCCGCCCTCATGCCGGAGCCACCGCTCGCGCCGCCGGGGCGTGGCGTTGCGGAGCGACCGGAAGTGGCGAAGATCTCACTGCCTTCGAGGAAGAACAGGCGCTTTTCCGGGAAGTAGGTCTCGCGCGCCGTGAGGTTGATGACCACGTCGTCGGTTTCCACGGCACCGAAGTCCGGCAAGGCCGCTGCGGTGATCTGAAAGTTCGACGACGGGCGCCAGAAGACATCGACGCCGGCGTTGAACGCTTCGCCCCCGTCCGCGGCATCAGCCGAGCCCGAGATGTAGGGATAGGCCTCGAGTTGCTCTTTCGGCACCACCCCGGGCATTGACATCGGCTGCAGCGCCGACATGAACCGCGCCACCGTGCGTGGCAGCGCCGGCCAGCCCCAGCGTTCGCCGAGATAGGCCACCTTGCGCGATGCGAAGATGCCCATCGATCGGTCGCCGGCCGTGCGGGGCATGGACATCATCGACCATGGCAGGAAGAGTTCAGTGCTCCAACCGTCGTCCAGTTCCGCCGTGGCGCTGTCCCAAGGGCCGTCCCATTCGCGGGAGTAGTTGCGCTCCGGCGCCACCTTGCCGTCGCCCACCGTACCGCCAAGGTTGACGCTGAACCAGTAGCCGTAGAGTCCTTCCCCGGAGGTGTCCAGAGTGAGAGTCCAGCTGTCGCGGTTGATGTAATCGTCGCGCGAGGACAGACGGGCGATTAGCGTGTCTGGCGGCTGCTCGTTCCACACCCCCACATAGAGGCCGCGGTCGGTATAGAAGAAGCGGTTGACGGTGCGGAAGCGGGGCGGCGTGAGCGTGTCGGGCTCGACGACCACCATGTCGTCGTGGCCGGGGATGTCGTTCCAAATCGCTTCGTCGAGGCGGCCGTCCATGGTGATTGCGGCGCCCTCGATGCGCGGCACGACGATGGCTTCGCCGGCGGCCTGCAGCTTCAGTTGGCGACCTGGGGGCGGCGGAGTGCCATCCTCCTCGGGTTGGGCTGCCACGGTGGGTGTGGGTTGGGGTGCGGGCGTGTCTTCGCTAGGGGCTGGCACCTGCGGCGCCGCGGGCATCTCTTCCGCAACGTGCTCCATCGCCGGCTCGGCGTGGGGAGCGTCTGCCCAGTACCAGACTGCCGTGATCCCCAGCGCTTGTGCCCGCGCCATCAAGGCACGGGTTTCGCCTTCGTCGCCCGACCGCGAGATGACGCGAAACAGGCGCCCACGATCCGTTTGGGCCGCCACCACCCGAACACCAAGCTCCGGGTGCCGCGCAAGCTCGGTGCAAAACCGCTCCGCATTGCTGCGTGCCTGAAAGCTGCCAAGCACCGCCGCGGCAGCCAACGCCTCGCCGCAGAGCCACATCGCCGCACCGGCCAAGAGGGCCGGCAACACCCGCCTCATGGAAAGCCCCTCATACCGAATCCGGCACGATTATAGATGCCCCCGGTGGCCCCCCTTGTTGCGCTAGCCGGCATTGGCGAGCCCTCCTCGAACGAGCCCGCCGGCAAAAACCAAGGTAACAGCCCCTGCCATGCGAGGGCCTCTCTGGACGGAGGGCGTCCCGCCCTCCAAGCGTGCCGAAGGCACGCACGCAGCGGAGCCGGCCAAGGCCACCGCACTCCGCGTTCCAGACACCGCCAACAAAGCGCCAGCCTCGACCAACGCCACCAGCCAGCCTCGACTCGCTGACGCCCGTCATGCCTTGACGTACCTGCGGCATGCCAGGAGCTCCCCTCCTTAAGGCCCGGTTCACGGCCAAAATCCGACAGTCTGCTAGCGAGTTGCGCCGGCGTTGTCTTCGGCTGATGATCCAACCTGGTGAATCTTCAAGGTGCGGGAGGAGGTCATGGGCAAGTATCTGTTCCAGGCCAACTACACGCAGGCCGGACTTTCCGGGCTGCAGCGGGAAGGTGGAACGTCGCGGCGCGCCGCGTTGACGGCTACGGTTCAGAGCGTGGGTGGCACGGTGGAGGCGCTGTACTACGCCTTCGGCGAGTGGGACATATATCTCATCGTCGACCTGCCTGACGAAACCGCGGCCACGGCGTTGTCCATCGCCATTGGCGCTGCGGGAGCGCTCAACATCAAGGTCACCGTGCTGGTGACGCCTGAGTCCGTGGACGAGGCGATAGCGAAGAGCGTTGCCTATCGACCGCCGGGGGCCTGACGGCGCGGAAATCCCTCGGCCTGCTTCGCCGCAGCGGTGAGTGATTGCGACAAGCGGGACCTGTTCGAGGCTCGTACGGGCGGCTATCGCGTCTATCGCATACCCGGCATTGTCGTGACGAGTCGGGGCGTGGTGCTGGCACACTGCGAGGCACGCAAGGGCCGGGGCGGGGATTGGGACCCGATCGACATCGTCATGCGGCGCAGCCTCGACGGCGGCGCTACCTGGCAAGCGCCGTTTGTGGCCGTGGACCATCGCCGCTATGCCGGTGGCGGGCCGATCAACAATTTCGTCTGCTTCCCGGATCGCGTCACGGGCGACGTGGAAGTGCTGTTCTGCCACAACTACGCCCGCGTCTATTCCATGCGCAGCCACGACGACGGCTTGACGTTCACGGAACCGGCCGAGGTCACTCCCGTCTTCGGCGAGTTTCGGCAGCATTATCCGTGGCGGGTCATCGCCATCGGCCCGGGCCACGGGATACAGCTAGGCAACGGCCGGCTCGTGGTGGCAACGTGGATGTCCGATGGCACGGGAACGGAATTCGGCCCCGGACGACTCGGACACCGGCCCTCCGAGGTGGCGGTCATGTACAGCGATGACCACGGTCGCACCTGGCAATGCGGGGAGTTCGTGGCGCACAACGAGGATCGGTTCCGGCATCCGAACGAGACCTGCATGGCGGAACTGTCGGACGGTCGCGTGCTCTGCAACATTCGCTCGGAGTCGCACACGCATCGGCGCTTGGTCTCGATCAGCGACGACGGCGCGACTGGCTGGTCCGAGCCCCACTTCGACGACGCCCTCGTGGAAGCCATCTGCTGCGCCGGTTTCATCGGCTTCGACACCGCGGATGGGCGTGGCTTCGCGTTCTCCCATCCGGGCGTCTTGGAACGCACCATGCCCGGCGGCCCTGGCGAGCGCGGCGTCGGCGCAGCGCAAATGAAGCAATGATGGAGTTGCGTGCGAGCTCGACGATTTGGGCGCGCGTCAGTCCGAGTGCGTCGCGCACCGCACGGTAGTTGTCGACCAGATAGCCGCCGAAGTAGGCAGGATCGTCGGAGTTGACGGTGGCGAGGAGGCCGGCGTCCAGCATCCGCCGCAAGGGATGGTCCTCCAGACGCTCCACCCCGCCGAGCCGGAGATTCGACAGCGGGCACACCGTGAGAGGAATGCGCTCGGTCGCCAAACGCCGCACCAACTCCGGGTCCTCCAAGGCGCGGTTGCCGTGGTCGATGCGCGCCACGGCAAGCAGGTCCAGAGCTTCGCGCACATAGTCTGGCGGGCCTTCCTCGCCGGCATGTGCGAACGGGACGAACCCCGCATCGCTGGCCTCGCGGAACACGCGCTGGAACTTGGCTGGCGGATGCCCGAGTTCGGACGAGTCGAGACCGACGCCGAAGATGCGATCGCGGTGCGGCAGTGCGGCCCCCAGCGTGCGAAAGGCATCCTCCTCGTCGAGATGCCGGAGGAAGCACAGGATGAGGCGCGAGGTGATTCCGAACCGTCGCGCGCCTTCTTCAAGCCCCTCGCAAACGCCGTCCAGAACGACATCGAAGCCAACGCCCCGGCCCGTGTGCGCTTGCGGGTCGAAGAAAACCTCCGCGTGTACCACGCCATCGGCGTGCGCCCGTTCGAGATAGGCGACCGTCAACTCGCAGAAGTCGCGCTGCTCAAGCAAAGCGGCCATGCCTTGGTAGTACACGTTGAGGAACGCCTGCAAGTCGGCGAACCGATACGCCTCGCGCAGTTCCTCTGCCGACCGATACGGGAGCTGCACGCCGTTGCGCCCGGCCATGTCGAACACCAGCTCCGGCTCGAACGTGCCCTCGATGTGAACGTGTAGTTCGGCCTTCGGCAATCGCCTGAGGAACGCGTCCTCTGGACTCTCGCGTGTCGGTTCCATTCCACCCCCCGCTGCCAAAGCGCAGACGTCGCACAGCGCGGAGGATGGCCGACTGATCGCACCATTGCTATGGTTGGCGCAATCGACACGGTGCAGCGGCACCGACTTTTGAGGGAAGGGACATGAAGCACTTGGCATGTGGCGCGCTCGCGCTGGTTCTGGCTGCGCCGGCGTTCACCGCGATGGACGGCCCGCGGCAATGCGCGTCGCTAGTGCGCCTCACGGACCTCTCGCAAGCCATTGAGCCGGGAATGTTCGTCGAGGCCACCGACCAACTGCCGGCGCACTGCCGCGTCAGGGGTGTCATCAACCGGGCGATCCGCTTCGAGGTCACGCTGCCCGAAGACTGGAACGGGCGCTTCATGTTCTCTGCCGTGGGCGGTGCCGCCGGCGTCATCGGCGATGTCACGAGCCTGCTGTCCGAAGGCTTCGCCATGGCGTCCACGGACACCGGCCACGAGGCGGTGGACGGCAACGCCTATCTGACGCAGCCCGAAGCCCTGCTCGACTACGCCTACCGCGGCGTCCACCTCTCGACCCAAGCGGCCAAGGCCATCGTCAGCCACTACTACGGCCGCGACATCGACTACGCCTATCTGCAAGGCTGCTCCAATGGTGGCCGCGCCGCCATGTTGGAAGCGTTCCACTTCCCGACCGACTACGACGGCATCATCGCCGGAGCGCCGGCCTTTCGTTTCCTCGAGTTCATGCCGTGGGCGGTGACGATGGATCGCGCACAACGAGCGGCGCCCCTGACGGATGAGTCTCTGGTGCTGCTCGACAACGCCTCGCGGCAAGCGTGCGATCTCCTCGACGGCATCGAGGATGGCGTCATCGGCGACCCGATGCAGTGCGACCCCGAGACGTTCCTCCCAAGCCTCGTCTGTTCCGAGGGTGAGTCTGAAGGCTGCCTCACGGCCGGTCAGGTCGACACCGCCCGCACCGTCTATGCCGATCTCGTCGATGCCGACGGCAACGTGGTTTCCCCCGGCGTCCCACCCGGTGCCGAAGCCGCTGGCGACTGGCACGCATGGCTCTTGCCCAACGAAGTCGCCGGCGGCAACTCCATCGTCGGCATGGTGGGCGAAATGCTCTCGCTCCTCATGCGCGAAGATCCAACCTTTGACCTTGCCGAGTTCGATCCCACCGACCAAGCCCGAATCGCGGCCGTCGTGTCACCCTTGGACGTCCCCTCCGGCGACCTTGGCGAGTTCCGTGCGAATGGCGGCAAGCTCCTGATGTACCAAGGCTGGAACGATGTTCCGCTGCGTCCCCAACGCGCCCTCAACTACCTCGCGGATGTAGAGCGCCACGCCGGCGGCGCTGACGAAGCCGCCGATTTCTTTCGCCTGTTCATGTCGCCCGGAATGGTGCACTGCGCCGGCGGCCCCGGCGCCTGGCAAGCCGACTACGTCGAACCCATCGTCCGCTGGCGCGAGGAAGGCATCGCCCCGGAACGCATCCTCGCAACACAGCCTGGCCCCGTGGCCATGGCCCACATCCGCCCGGACGAGCGCGTAGAGCAATCTCGCCGCTTCACCCGTCCCATGTGCCCGCACCCACAGGTTGCCCAGCACGACGGCACCGGCGACGTCGACGCCGCCGCCAGCTTCAACTGCGCGAGTCCGTAGGGGCGGGGCTTGGAGGGAAGGCATTCTGCCTTCCCTCGCGCCGATAGATGAACAGTGGCTGGATGTAGCTCTTGAACGGGGTCGCCACGAGGGCGTACATCAGCAGGAGCCCAGCCGATAGGCGCGTCACCATGTCCATCACATCGCCGATTGTGTCCCATGCGGGACCCTCGCGACCGCATCTGTTGGGAACGGGTGTGCTTGTACGCGGGTAGAACCTACCTACGCGTGACCCCACGGGTAGCTACGGCAGACTTCATGCGTGCAGGCAGCCGTTCCGCTTCGGCCTTGGGCCCGACTCCGGCTCTTCGACTCCCGTCAGTAAAGGTCGCGCTCGGGGTCGAGGGCTTTCATGCCGTTCTCGACGCAATTGGAAACTCTCACGTACTCCGATGGCTGCTCAGCGTGCCCCGCTTCACACTCCGCCTGCTTCCAAACGACGAACTCTGCAGACGAAGAATCCAGGCCCCAATGCTCGCGGGCCACTTGTTCGGCCTGCGCCCTCGATCTAGCCCATATCCTCAGGGGAACCGCGGCGTCCCCACTCATGAATGCGAAATACGCCTCAGGGCCGCGAACGGTGGCGTAAGCCATCTCGCTCAATGGCCTCCGCTTGAGCGACGATTCCCTCACGCGTGCCTTTACGCCCAGACTCGCTACCGCGCCCTCAACCACCTCAGCCAGCCACTCCGGACTGTACGGACTCACCACAATCTCCTCGATCAACGAACTTGGGTTCACCGGATATTCGACCCCATCCGGCTGGTCGTCGGGTTGGCCGTCCCAATCCTTGCGTCGCGGCGGTGCGGCCACCGCGCGCACCTCGCGCTCGTGCATGAACGCTAGGCGCTTGTAAAACACCGGCGGCAGTTCGGAGACGGCCATCGCCTGCTTGCGGTAGTCGAGATACTCGACGCATCCCAGATAGTCGGGCAGCCGCTCCGTGAAACTCCCGACCAGCGCTGCCGCCGTCGTCCGCACCGCCACGCCGTAGCGTTCTCCGGCGAATAGACGCCACATGGCTTCCGACTCCTCGTCGCCGCGGTACCAGCAATTCACGAACGTTGCCGGCCGCCTTGCCCTGAGCATTCGGGTCCAGCGTGTGATCGCCTTGTCCGCAGACTCTCCATCCCTCATCGGGAACGTTTCGCACTCGCCTGTCGTCCTGTCCCTAATGACGGCACGACCGGCCTCCTCGTGGACCCATAGCTCGTCCCTCTCATGGATGATCTCGAAAGTTCGGTCCGACCACTGCCCCTCGAATGGATCCCCGAGCTTTCGGATGGAACTGAAGAACAGGCTCCGCTTTTCCACCAAGGCCAACAGCTTGGCGATGCCCATGTACCGCCACAGCACGGCATTGCCATCTGGAATGATGACGTTCCCGCCGGCGTCGTCGATGTCGTATCGACGCACGTCAGGCAGGGCCGCCTCGACCATCCACGGTGTCTGCTCAAATCCCCACATTTTGCCTCCTTTCGGCCAACCGTCTGATGGACTCTCCGTCGTTTTCGGGCACCGCTACGCTAGGCAGTGGGTGAACGGGCGCAAACACACTCGTGCGTCCCGCCCCTTGCTTGTGTGTCCCGCAAGGCCGTTTAATGTGCGACCAACTAGATTCGGAATCGTAAGGCGGTCATGCTGGAGTTCAAGAGCCTTCCCCTCGCCACGGACCATAGGTTGACCGTGGCAACGCACGAACTCATCAAGCAGTTCAATGCGAGCTTCGATCCGAGCGACCTTCAGATCGACGTCGCGAACGGGATGCCCGTGCTACAGCTACGACAGGTGGACCTTCGAGCCATGCGCCACGTTGCCGAACGCCTAGCCGGCGAGTCAGGCGAAGGCGAGGCGGCACTTCTGCGCGAGGCGGTTTCCTCGGTCGAGGCCGTGAGGAGCTACGGCATCCAAAGCGGCAAACGCAATTACGTCGATTACAACCGCGAGCGCAAAGTCAAAGGGCGGCATGAGAAGGAGCGTCGTCGGGGCCGCCACTACTACGCCAACGACCGCGAGTTCGACCAGTCTGGCAACGCCGCGCCGCCGGAACTAACGGACCGGATCGTTCTCGGGGACGCCAAGGAGGTCTTGGCTCGCCTGCCGGACAACTGCGTCGATTTGGTCTTCACGTCACCCCCCTACAACTTCGGCCTCGATTACACCGCCAACCCCGACGACCAGCGATGGGACGAGTACTTCGAGCAACTGTTCGCCGTCTTCAACGAGTGCATCCGAGTCCTGAAGTTCGGCGGCCGCATCGCCGTCAACGTCCAGCCCCTGTTCTCCGACTACATCCCTAGCCACCACATCATCAGCAACTTTTTCGTTGAGCGGCGTCTGATCTGGAAGGGCGAGATACTGTGGGAGAAGAACAACTACAACTGCAAGTACACCGCGTGGGGAAGCTGGAAGAGCCCGAGCAGCCCCTACCTCAAGTACACTTGGGAGTTCATCGAGGTTTTCTGTAAGGGCTCCTTGAAGGCAAAGGGCGCAAGCGAAGACGCCGATATCAGCGCCGACGACTTCAAGCGCTGGGTCAACGCCAAGTGGAGCATCGCCCCAGAACGCAACATGCGCGAATACGGCCACCCGGCGATGTTCCCTGAGGAGTTGGCATCGCGGGTGTTGCAACTCTTCAGCTTTCGCAACGCCTTCGTCGTCGATCCGTTCGCCGGCGTCGGCACCGTGCCCGTTGTCGCCCGTAATCTTGGACGGCACTACCTCGGCGTGGACATCTCGGACGAATACTGCGCCGCAGCAGAGCGCCGACTTGCCAAGACCCTGCTATGACGGCTCTGGCGAGTCTGGCGGCTAGACGCGACTTGCTCCAGGTCCAGGCCGACTACCACCGGACCGTGCGAGGCTTGTGGGAGGAACGCCGTGGCGGCACGCTGCGTGCGACGAAGGGGAGCCTCGTCGAACGAATGGCGCGGGACCTCATCAAGATCGCTTGGACAGTGCGAGGAGGCTCTGCCACACGCCTATCGTTCCGAAGAGGAAAGTACCGAATTCCACTCGATCGAGCGTACTTGGAACGGATTCCCGATCCGAGAGTCAGAGAGCGCCTCGAGCGCCACATCGACGACTACGGCTACGATCTATCCTGCGACGTTCAGTGCTATGTGGACGATCGGTTTGCGCTCGCGATCGAATGTAAGGCGTACACCGAAGTCGCCATGCTCAAGCGCATTATGGTGGATGCGACGCTGTTGCGGGGCGAGTTTCCGTCGCTACGCTTCGTGCTCTTCCAACTCGAAAGCCAACTCGGGGGCGACTACAGCCAGCTAGCGAACCCACCAACCGGCAGTCCGAGCGCACATACCGTGATGTCGAGATTCGAGGTGATTGTAGAGGTGATTACGCTCCTCGGTGGTGAGCGCCGAGTGGATCAACCTATCCACCGAGAGGAGTTCTTCAAGGAGCTCACGGCCGCTTCCTTGGCCGTTGCCGTCGTTCGAATGGGCAACCTGCTACCGAAGCCTTGATCGCTGTAGGCGTGCCCCCCTTTAGCTTTAGCTGTCGTACAAGCCTCGCCCTACGAAGTGCGATACGGCGCAAGCCGCTAGCCAGCGCCGCCGAAAACGGGAGCGTGCGCGGAAGTGTTACTTTTCATGTCGATGGCCCGGGGCTGTTGGCGTCTGAAGGAGTCAATCTGCAAGGCTGCTCCAATTGGCGACCGCGCCGCCATGCTGGAAGCGTTCCACTTCCCAACCGACTACGACGGCATCATCGCGGGCGCACCGGCGTTTCGTTTCCTCGAGTTCATGCCGTGGGCGGTGACGATGGATCGTGCACAACGTGCGGCTCCCCTGACCGACGAGTCGCTGGTGCTTCTCGACAACGCCTCGCGACAAGCGTGCGACCTTCTCGACGGCATCGAGGATGGTGTCATCGGCGACCCGATGCAGTGCGACCCCGAGACGTTCCTCCCAGGCCTCGCCTGCGCCGAAGGTGAGTCCGAAGGCTGTCTTACGGCCGGGCAGATCGACACCGCCCGTACCGTCTATGCCGATCTCGTCGATGCCGACGGCAACGTAGTTTCTCCCGGCGTCCCACCCGGTGCTGAAGCCGCCGGCGACTGGCATGCGTGGCTCTTGCCCAACGAAGTCGCTGGCGGCAATTCCATCGTCGGCATGGTGGGCGAGATGCTCACGCTGCTCATGCGCGAAGATCCAACCTTCGACCTCGCCGAATTCGATGCCACCGACCAAGCTCGAATCGCCAGCGTCGTCTCACCCCTCGACGTCCCCTCCGGCGACCTCGGCGAATTCCGCGCAAACGGCGGCAAGCTCTTGATGTACCAAGGCTGGAACGACGTTCCGCTGCGTCCCCAACGGGCCCTCGACTACCTTGCCGACGTGGAACGCCACGCTGGGGGATCAGCCGAAGCTGCCGATTTCTTCCGCCTTTTCATGGCACCCGGCATGGTGCACTGCGCTGGCGGCCCGGGCGCCTGGCAGGCCGACTACGTCGAGCCCATCGTCCGCTGGCGCGAGGAGGGCATCGCCCCGGAACGCATCGTCGCCACGCAGCCCGGCCCCGTGGCCATGGCGCACATCCGCCCCGACGACCGCGTAGAGCAATCCCGCCGCTTCACCCGCCCCATGTGCCCGCACCCACAGGTCGCCCAGCACGACGGCAACGGCGACGTAGACGCCGCTGCCAGCTTCAACTGCGTCAGTCCAGAGTAGCCGCACGGGAACAGCCCCTGCCATCTGGAGGGGCATCCTGCCTTCCCTCCAGAGAAGCTTTCGGCTCCCCTGTCACTCCCGCGCGAGGGGGAGTGACAGGAGGGGGCTTCGTTTGGGAAATGTGGCGTATGGGTGTTGAGTCGGCGGCCCCCTCCGAGAAAAGCGGGGGACGCTTTTCTCGACTCCCCCTCGAGGGGGGAGTGACGGGAAAGTGCGCGCCGCCGCCGTTGTTGGGATGCGAGGGTGGGTCCTAGCCGCCGCTCGCGGTGGCTGGTGCGGGAGTTGCCGGCGCGGGCACGCCGCGGCGGAGTTGGCGCACCCGCGCCATCGCCGGGAAGAAGCTGTAGAAGGTGGGCACCAGGATCAGGGTGATCGCCGTTGAAAAGACGATGCCGAAGGCTAGCGACACCGCGGCCGGGATCACGATTTGGGCGCCCATGGAGGTTTCGAGGACCATTGGCACGAGGCCAAAGAAGGTCGTGAGCGAGGTGAGCAGGATGGCGCGGAAGCGGGCGGCGCCGGATTGGAGGGCGGCTTCAACGATGCTTGCGCCGGCTTCCACGCGTTTGTTGATGAAGTCCACAAGGATGAGGCTGTCGTTCACCACCACGCCCGCCAAGGCGATGATGCCGATGAAGGAGATCGAGCTGAAGGCGATGCCGACGATCATGTGGCCGATCAGGGCGCCGATGAAGCCGAAGGGGATCGCCACCATGATGAAAAGCGGCTGGATGTAGCTCTTGAGCGGGATCGCCATGAGGGCGTACATGAGCAGGAGCCCAGCCGACAGGCGTGTCACCATGTCGATCATCTCGCTGACGGCATCCCGGGCGGAACCCTCGCGGCCGAAGCTGACGTTCGGATAGCGCTGCTGCAGGTCGGGGATGAAGTCCCGCTGCACCTGGCCCATGAGGCGCATGGGTTCCACCGCGGTAAGGTCGGCGCTGGCGGTCACCGACACGGTTCGTTCGCCGTCCACGCGCCGGATGCGGTTGTAGCCGCGCTCGATTTCGTAGTTCGCCACGGCATGGAAGGGCACTTCCCGGCCATCTGGCGTGCGAATCCACATGTTCTCGAGGTTGCCGATGGATTTGCGCTCGGAGCGGGGGTAGCGCACCATCACTCGCACTTCGGAGTCGCCGCGCTGGATGCGTTGGGCTTCTGCACCGTAGAAGGCTTGGCGCACCTGCCCCGCAAGATCGGCCAGCGTGATGCCTAACGCCTGCGCTTCCGGCTTGATGGCGAGCTTGATTTCTTCGGGGCCGGCGGTGGCGGAGCTTTCCACCTCGTAGAGACCCTGGAAGGATTTGAGGTGGTCTGCGAGTTCCTCCGACGCCCCTTCGAGCTGGTCAAAGTCGGATGCCTGCATTCGGAAGGCGACGGGCTTGCCGCCGCCCATGCGGTTCATGGAGCGGAACTCGAGGCCGCGGGTTCCTGCAATGTCGCCCACCTTTGCCCGCCAGCGCTCCTCGATTTCCTTCGGTGTGATGTCGCCGCGAATGTCGCGATCCTTGAGCTGCACCTGGAAGCTGGCCGAATTGCCGCCTTGGGTCCAGGCATAGACGTGGTCCACGACATCCACGGCGAGGCCGTTCTCCTCGCGAATCTCGTCGCTTACTTCCCGCAGCTTGGAGTCCATCTGCTCGACGACGCTGATGATCAGGCTTTCCGGTGCACCTTCCCGCAGCTCCACCTGCGCCATCAGGAAATCGGCCTCGAACTCTGGGAACCACACCATCCGCACCTGACCGCCGAAGATGAAGCCCACCATCAGGATCATCAGCCCCACGAAGATGGAGAGCGTGAGCAGCCGATAGCTGATGGCGCGACGCAAGAGCGGCACATAGACATGCGCCACAAACCACTTAAGCCGCTTATCCACCCAGTCCGCCACGCCCTGCTTGGTGCCGTGGGAAGAACGCATGATGGACAGGTGCGACGGCAGGATCAGCTTGCTCTCGACGAGCGAGAAGGCGAGGCACAGGATCACCACCCAGCCGATGGCGGCGGTGAACGAGGCGGTGCGCCCGCTCATGAACAGGAACGGCAGGAAGACGCCAATGGTGGTGAGTACGCCGAAGGTGGCCGGAACCGCCACCTTGCGGGCGCCGGCAACGATGTTGGGCAGCGTGTAGCCCTTCTCTTCGGTTTCGGTATAGGCGCTTTCGCCGATGATGATGGCGTCGTCCACGACGATGCCGAGCACGAGGATGAACGCGAACAGGCTCATCATGTTGATGGAGACGTCCACGAACGGCACCGGCAGGAACATGAACGCGCCCAGGAACGCGACGGGCAGGCCCACCAACACCCACGCCGCCACCTTCAGGTGTAGGAAAATGCCCAGCACGACGAGCACGAGCACGGCGCCGAGCGCCATGTTCTTGACCATGAGATCGAGGCGGTCTTCCAGGAAGTCGGAGGAGGCTGCCCATGCCGTGAGTTCCACCCCCTCCGGCAGCGTCGCCTTGCGCTTCTCGACGAAGGCCCGGGCCGAGTCGCTGACGTGGATGGGGTTCTGGTCCTCGTTCGCCATCACGCTGATGCCGATGGAACGCTTGCCGTTGAAGAACGAATAGAACTCGACCTCGGAGAAGCCGTCGCGGATGGTGGCCACGTCGCCTAACGTGAGTCGGGTGCCGTCCGGGCGGGTCAGGAGCACGATATCGGCGAACTCCTCGCCGGTGTAGGCCTGTCCGGTGGCGCGCAGACGAATGTCGCCGGCATCCGAGCGAATGGAGCCCCCCGGCAAATCCAGCGACCAGCGACCGATGGTGCGCGACACTTCCTCCAGCGTCAGGCCGTACTGGCGCAGAGTCTCCTCGGACACCTCCACGGAAATCTCAAACGGTCGTGAGCCCTGTACCTCCACGTGGGAGATGTCTGGCTCCGCCAAGAGCTCGTCGCGGATGGTTTCGGCCAGCTCCTTCATGGTGGCTTCGTCGAGATCGCCAGACACCTGTAGGTTCACTGCCGAGTTGCGCCAGTAGCGGCGCGAGATGATGGGGCGTTCGGTCTGCGCCGGGAAGGTGGAGATGCTGTCCACCGCCAGCTTCACCTCGTCCATCATCTCGGCAAGGTCGTATTCGTCCAAGATCTCCACCGTTACCATGCCAGCGCCTTCGCTGGCGGTGGAGGTGACTTCGCGGATGCCTTCGAGGTCTTCGATGGCTTCCTCGATCTTGACGACGACGCCGCGCTCCACCTCTTCCGGCGCACCGCCGCGGAACGGCACCTGCACCTGAATCTGGTTGAAGTTGGCCTCCGGCATCATCTCCTTCTGGACGATGAAGATGGAGTAGATGCCGCCGCCGACGATGGCGAGCATCATGAGGTTGGCGGCGACGTTATTCTTGGCGAACCAGCCGATGAGGCCCTTCACTTCGGGATATGGATCAGCC
>VXSY01000070.1 GCA_009837725.1 Gammaproteobacteria bacterium
GGGCCGGAGGCGATCCGACGCACGAAGCCGGACATGGAAGCCGTCCTTGAGCGCGTGTACGCGCCCGTGTACGACACCATACGTGAGTGTGCCGAGCACCACTTTTCGTTTTGGGGGAGAATTCAGGGGTTTCTCTCCCTGTTCTTTGGAGACTTGGAAGAGCGCATTCATCGTCGTCTTTTCGGGGGCTTCGAGGGCAGGCTTGAAGCGGCGGCGGCGCAGGAGTTGCTCAAGACGGCGCATATTGGAACCTCGGCAAAGGCGATCCGGCTCGAACTCGATTTCATCACCAGCCCTGCGCGCACGTCGGTTGCCGGTGCGATCGACGCGCTAGATCGGACCATCGACCAGGACGAGTTCGAGGCTGAGTTGCGCACGCTGATCGACAAACACCGGGCTGAGGTCAAGCGCCACCTCGCCCACCTCGCGGAGTCCCTCGCAACGAAGTCCTCAAGTCCGTACGGTATGTCGGAGAAATGCCGCGGCGAGTTCCGCTTGCGGGATTGGTGAAGCTGCCTACGGGCCTCTCCCTGTCAACCACCACCGCAGGTCTTTGAGATCGCGAGACACAGGGCCGCCCTTTCGGGAACGGCGTCAGTCTGGGTCAAGTAGAGGTACAGGCGGCGCGCGGGGTCGTTGGCGACCAAAGCGGTCGCCGCACCCGAACATTCCCGGGCCCGTTCGGTCATGCGGCGCCCACGCCGCTCCCTGCCATGCCCATGAGGTCCTCGAAGTTGCCGCGGAAGAAGCGGTCCTGATCGGCGACGGACAGTTCGGCCGTGGTGCGGCGGAAGCGCCCGTACGGATTGCGGCCGCCTTCCACATGTGGGAAGTCCGAGGAGAACATGCAGATGCCGGGCGCCGACTGCCCGATGATCCAGCCGGCGGGTTCGGTAGGGTAAGGCGTCACCCGTACCTGACGTTCGACGTATTCGCCGGGCCGGAGCGTGAGGGAGGCGAGCCGCGCCTCGTGGCGGGCGAATGCCTCGCCGGCGGAGTCGAGCTGGCGCATGAATCCGGGCAGCCAGGACGCGCCGAGTTCAATGACGCCGATGCGCAGGCTCTCGAAGCGTTCGAGCACGCCGTCGAGGATCAGCATGGACAGAGCCTGCATGGGGCCGTGCGGGATCGCCATGTAGGAGATGGAGCGGAAATTCTCCTCGCCGCCGTGGAAGTCCGGTACCGGCGGCAGGCCGTTGTTCTTGTGCGCGCGGGGCAGGACGCGGTCCGCAACGCCGACGTGAAACAGGATGGGCACGCGGGCTTCGGCGGCGAGGCCCCAGAGAGCATCCAGCGCGACGTGGCTCGTCGCATGCTCCTTCGGGCAGGCCCAAGGCACCAGCAACGCGGCGGCGCCAGCGTCGAGCGCTTCCCGCGCGGCCGCTGGCGCGCGTTCGAGGCTCGCAAGCGGCACGTAGCAGACTGGCCGCAGCCGGACATCCGCGGCGCAGAACTCCGTCTGCGCGCGGTTGGTTGCCGACGCAGTGTCGTAGAGCAGCTCCAGGTCGTCGCCGTGTTCGAGTTCTTCCAGCCAGACATTGGTCGAGGTCGGGAAGACGAGCTGACTGGCGATGCCCATCAGATCGAGCGCGAGCGGCCGGTCCTCGCGGCGAAAGGCGCCGGTTGCGTCGTGGTTCTTGCGCGCCATGATTTCGGCCGCGTCGCCGGCGCGAAAGGCCGGATCGTCTTGTTGCCCGATGGCGCGGTCGAGACCGCCCCGGTGCCCGCCGAAACGGGCGTTGAACGCATCGCGCACGGCTCGTGTTCCGAACTCGTCGAGCCAACCGGGAATCTCCATGACGTGGGAATCGGCGTCGTGGACGATGCGGTCCTCGATGTATGGCATGCAGGCACCCTAGGAGCTTGCGCCGTAGGAATGGCGCGGCAGCGTCATTCTACGGTGCAAGGTCATAGGCAGGTGGGGGCTGGGGCCAGACGCCGAGCGCTAGCGAGGGGTTTGGCGGCGCTAGGAGGCTGCGCCGTAGAAACGGCGCTGGCTCCTAGCCGAAGGCGCGAGCGAATGCGAGCCCGAAGGCCAGCAGTTCGCGTCAGCGAACTGCCGACGCGCCCGCAAGGGCGCGCTAGTCGGCTGACAGACGAGCGAACACTACTACGCAGTCCGCCTAAACGCTCTGCCGCGGGTGCCGACGTTGACCAGAGCCACCTGCCAGCACGCCGAACAGACGCTGGCAGAACACCGACACCGGACTCCCCCTCAAGGCTACGCAGCGACGGTCCGCCCGCCCCGTTCCCCCGCCGCAACGCTTGGCGAGAGTGGTCCCTTTCAGGCTCATGGCCCCATGGGAAGCGCTCGCGTTTGACTTCGGTTGTGCGGCGTCGTATAGCTGCGACATGAGTCGCTCTCGGCCATTGCTGGCGTTGGTGTTGACGGCTGCGGTTTCGGCGGCCGGCGTTGCCTGTGCTTGCGCGGTTCCGGAGTTCGCATCATCCGATGCGGGGCACCGCCACCACGTGATGGGTCACCATGCCGAGGACGTCGCCAGCGGCGACGACTGCCTTCACGTCGATTGCGGCGATTGCAGCGCCGACGGGCTGACTTCTCGATCATCAGCAAGCAGCCTGCCACCCGAAGTTTCGCTGGACGAATCTTTGGCCCTGGCGGGCGGTCATCTGTTCCTCGCGCCGGGATTGCGTGCCTCTTCTTGCCGTTCACCACCTCTGCCCCTCGCGCGCCTGGCCGACTCGCCGGTGCGCCGCTTCGACAAGATGCTCGACTAGCATTCCTCCCTTACGTTCCTGACGACCGCGGTTTGCTGCGGATCTCGTTGGCCGGGCATGAGGAGGCAGGCAAATGCGTCGAGCGACGACACTTGCCCTCGCGTTTATCGCACACACCACACCGTTGGCGGCGCCGGCGCTCGCGTATGCGACGCATGGCGACGAGACTCTCGCCACGCTGATCGCCGAAGCGCTTGCGCACAACCCGGCCGTTCGTTCGGCCGAATGGCAGGAACTTGCCGCGCGGGAGGGGATTGCGGCTGCCGAAGCGTTGCCCGACCCTGCTCTGCAACTCACGGGATTCCCCCGAGGACCCCAGACGCGCCTTGGGCCGCAGATTGCCGGGGTCGTGGTCACGCAGAAGATTCCGTGGTTCGGCAAGCTCGCCGACGAAGGCGTGGCGCTCACGAGCCATGCAGAAGTGCGACGGGCGCTCGCGGTCGTGGTGCGGGCGGACGTGGTGCAGCAAGTGAAGCTCGCCTATTTCGAGGCTGCGTACCTCGCGAGAGCCATTCGGATCGCCGCCGAGGAAGAGGAACTGCTCCGTCACTACGAGTCGCTGGCCCGCGCCCAGTATGCGCAAGGAGCCGGATTGCAGCGTGATGTCGTGCGAATCCAGGCGGAGGTCACCCGCGTTCAAGGCCGTCTTCGGGAGTTCGAGGGAATGCGCGGCGGCGTCCAAGCGCATCTGAACGCGTTGCGGCACCAGCCCACCGACGGCAGCTTGCCTGGGATTCGGCTTGGCTCACGGCCTGTCGTTGGTGTCGATGGCGACGCCTTGCGCGTCACGGCACGGACCCATGCGCCCGAGGTAAAGGTGGCACAAGCACGGGTGGCCCTTAATGCTGCAAGTGCTCGACTTGCCGAGCGCCGGCACCTACCTGATCTGCTCGTCGGCGCTGGCTGGGGAGTCGTGGGAGACCGGAGCGACGCCCAAGGCAGGGCGAATCCGCCGCCTGGCAACGGCGAAGACACCTTCCATGTCAGCGCCGGTGTCACGATTCCCATTCGCCGCGCCAAGTACAACGCCGGCATCCGCCAGGCGGACGCCGCCTTCGCCGCCGCCAAGGACAACCACAGAAACGCCGTGGCCAATGTCGATGCCGCAGTGCGCTCCATCGCGAGCCGCCTTCTCGCGCTTGACGAACGCCTCGCTCTGGCCGAAGGCACACTGCTGCCGCAGGCAGAAACCGCACTCAGTTCCACGGAAGACGCCTATGCCACAGGGGCCGTCGGCGTCCTTGACCTGCTCGACGGCGAGGAAATGCTGCTGGGCGTGCGACACGATCTCGCCCGCCTGCACGCCGACTACATGAAGGCACTGGCAGAAATGGAACGGGTCGCGGGCGTGCCGTTTCCCGCTCAGCGGGCCTCTCGGGGCGCTAGCAGCCTGTCGGACTTTGCCGCGCAGCGGCGAAGTGCGAAGTCTGCTAGCCGTAGCTGCGAGCGAACGCGAGCACGAAGGCCAGCAGTTCGCGCCAGCGAACTGCCGACGCGCCCTTCAGGGCGCGCTAGCATTCTGCCCTCGCACGCGCCGCAAGGCGCGCCCGTATGCGAGCAAACGTTATCCGCCAAGCCGACGCGCCCGTCCCCGCGCGCGTCGGCAGGATGCCCTCGCCCACTGGGTCTCGACTACCGGTCGACGCGTCCGAAAACCAACGTGATGCGCAGTTTGTTGCAGACGCGGGAGGTCGGGGCATGAAGACGCGCAACGTCTTGATGGTGCTTGGCGGCAGTCTGCTCGGGGCCGCGGTTGTGGCGATGGTGGCTTGGAGCCCTTGGCCGCGTTCCTCTCAGGGCGATGCCGATAGCCTGATTACGGAGCAGGTGCCCGCTGCCGACGCCACGCTTTACACCTGCGGGATGCATCCACAGGTGGTTCGCCACGAGCCGGGCCAGTGCCCCATCTGCGGCATGGAGTTGGTGCCGAAGCGGCGCGATTCCGTTCAGGCGTTGGGCCTCGCCGACACAACCGGAGTGCGAGTGCCGCGCAGGTTCCTCCAGAACTTCGCGGTGAAAACCGCCGTCGTGAAGCGGGGGCCGTTGCCCGTGTCGATCCGTACCGTCGGCGTGCTGGCGCACAACGAGGAGCGGCTGGTGTCGGTGAACACCAAGTTCGGCGGCTGGATCGAAAAGGCGCACGTCAACAACATCGGCGAGTCCGTTGCCGAGGGCGATGTGCTGTTCGACATCTACAGCCCGGAGTTGGTGGCGACGCAGCGCGAATACCTCGCCGCCCACAGCTATGTGGCGAGGCTCGTTGCGGGCGGCGCGGATTCGGATGCCGTCGAGCGCGCCGAAGCCTTGCTGGAAGCGACCCGCGAACGGCTCAAGCATTGGGACATCACCGATGCCCAAATCGCCCGCTTGGAGCAGGAAGGGACCGCGCCCCGCACGATTCGGTTCTTTGCCCCCGCATCAGGGCTGGTGGTCGCCAAGAGCGGCGACTCGCTCGAAGGGATGCGGGTGGATGCCGGGATGACCGTGCTCAAGATTGCCGATCATTCAACCCTCTGGGCGGAGGTGAGGTTTTTCGAGGAGCACCTGCGCCATGTGCGGGAGGGCAGCGAAGCGGTCGTCGAGGCGGAAGCGTTTCCCGGTCGCAGTTGGAATGGGAAGATCCTGTTTTTCCGCTCTGCCGTGGACCCCGACACCCGGGCGCTGACCGCCTTCGTGGAGGTGGGAAACGCTGATCTGGCGCTCCGGCCCATGATGTATGTGGACGTGTCGGTTCGTGCTGGCGGAGCGACGGACGCCATCCTGGTGCCGGCACAGGCGGTGTTGCACAGCGGCGAACGGGCGGTGGTCATCGTCGCCAAGGACGACGGCAGCTTCGAGCCACGCGAGGTCACGCTTGGCGTCGCGGCAGAGGGGATGCAGGACATCGCAAGCGGGCTTTCCGCTGGCGAACGGGTGGTGACCGCCTCGCAGTTCCTGATCGACTCGGAAAGCAATCTGAAGGCCGCCATGGACCAGCTGTTGCGGGGTGCCGGCGGCGGCACAGCCGAGATGCCCCGCGGCGATGCTTCGCACATGCACCACCATTGACCGGACGACGTGACGATGCTTGAACGTGTCATCGATTGGTGCATCGACAACCGCGTTCTCGTGCTTGTCGCTGCGGTGCTGGCGACCGGAGCCGGCATCTATTCGCTCGTGCGGGCGCCGATGGACGCCATTCCGGACCTCTCCGACGTACAGGTGATCGTGTACACGGAGTACCCGGGCCAAGCGCCCCGCATCGTGGAAGACCAGGTGACCTACCCGCTTACCACCGAGCTCTTGGCGGTGCCGGGAGCGCGGGTGGTGCGGGGCTACTCGTTCTTCGGCTATTCGTTCGTCTATGTCCTGTTCGAGGACGGCACCGACCTCTATTGGGCGCGGGCCCGAGTGCTCGAAACCTTGAACCATGCCGCTTCGAGGCTGCCGGACCGGGTGTCACCCTCGCTCGGCCCCGATGCCACCGGCGTCGGCTGGGCGTTCATGTACGCGCTCACCTCGGACCGCCACGATCTCGGTGAGCTGCGTTCGCTGCAGGACTGGTTTCTCAGATACGAACTCGCGAG
Source organism: Gammaproteobacteria bacterium (assembly GCA_009837725.1). Taxonomy (GTDB): domain Bacteria; phylum Pseudomonadota; class Gammaproteobacteria; order Pseudomonadales; family Azotimanducaceae; genus VXYL01. The sequence continues at coordinate 6,306 of VXSY01000070.1, forward strand.
CGTGCCGGGGGTGTCGGAGGTCGCCAGCATCGGTGGCTTCGTTCGCCAGTACCAGATCACGGTGGACCCCAACCGCCTGCGCGCGTACGGCATTCCCATCTCCAAGATTCGCGATGCGGTTGCCGCCAGCAACGAGGATGTGGGCGGGCGTACGCTGGAGGTGGCGGAGCGGGAGTTCGTCATCCGCGGGCTCGGCAGCATCGATTCGGTAGAGGACATCGGCAAGGTTGCCCTCGGCGTCGATGCCGGTGGCACGCCGATCCTCCTGCAAGATGTGGCGCGCGTGGGCGTCGGCCCGGAAATGCGCCGCGGCATCGCCGAATGGAATGGGGAAGGCGAGACGGTTGGCGGCATCGTGGTGGTCCGTCACGGTGCCGGGACGCTGCAAGTGATCCGCGCCGTCAAGGAACGGCTGGCCGAGATCAAGTCCGGATTGCCCGAGGGCGTCGAGGTGCATGTCGCCTACGACCGCAGCGGGCTGATCGAACGCTCCGTCAGCAGCCTGCGGAGGAGCCTCACGCAGCAGTTGCTGATTGTGGGCCTCGTGTCGATGGCCTTCCTGCTGCACTTCCGCAGTGGCCTTGTGGCGGTGGCGTCTCTGCCGATAGGCATCCTGCTCGCATTCCTCGCCATGTCGCTGCAAGGCATCAACGTCAACATCATGTCGCTCGGCGGCATCGCCGTCGCCATCGGCACGATGGTGGACGCCAGCATCGTCATGGTGGAAAACGCGCATCGGCACCTGGCCCGCGGGAGTGGGCCCTCCCGCCCTGATGGGCGCGATGACGCCACGGCCGCCCCCCCTCGGGAGGAGTTCGCGGATGGGCACTGGAAGGTGGTGGCGCGTGCGACGAGGGAGGTGGGGCCGACGCTGTTCTTCGCCTTGTTGGTCATCACGGTATCGTTCCTGCCGGTATTCGCCCTCGAAGCCCAGGAAGGGCGGCTGTTCAAGCCGCTCGCCTATGCCAAGACCTTTGCCATGGCCGCCGCCGCCCTGCTGGCGGTGACGCTGGTGCCGGTTCTGGTGGGCTATCTGACCAAGGGTCGCGGCCCAACGGGCACCTTGCGGCCGATTCGACGCCCGGCGATAGAGTTCGGCTTGGCCCTGTTCGCCTTCTCCTGGTTGGTGCGACCGGTTCTCGACGCCGTGTTCCGCTTCAAGTTCTGGGTGCTCGGCCTTGCCGCCGTCGGGCTCGTGGCGACCGCTTTTGCCTTCTCGAAGCTGGGCTCGGAGTTCATGCCGCCACTGTGGGAGGGCGATCTGCTCTACATGCCGACCACGTTGCCGGGGATCTCGATCACCAAGGCCGCGGAACTGCTGCAACAGACCGATCGAGTGATCGCCTCGTTCCCGGAAGTCGAGGACGTCTTCGGCAAGGTGGGCAGGGCCGAGACCGCAACCGATCCGGCGCCGCTGTCGATGATCGAAACCACCATTACGCTAAAGGCCCGGGAAGAGTGGCGGCCCGGCATGACCGTGGACCGACTCATCGAGGAGATGGACGCGGCGCTCGACATTCCCGGCCTCACCAACTCATGGACCATGCCGATCCGCACCCGCATCGACATGCTCTCCACCGGCATCAAGACGCCGGTGGGCATCAAGATTGCGGGTCCCGACCTTGCCGTGCTCGAACGCCTCGGCAAGGACGTGGAACAGGTGGTGCGTTCCCTGCCCGGCACCGACAGCGCCTACGCCGAGCGGACCATGGGCGGCAACTATCTCGACGTCACCATCGACCGTGACGCCATTGCCCGCTACGGACTCACCGTGCGCGACGTGCAGGACGTGATCGGCACCGCCATCGGCGGGATGAACATCACCTGGGCTGTGGAAGGGCTGGAACGCTATCCGGTGAACCTTCGCTACAGCCGAGAACTGCGCGACGACTTGCCGGCCTTGCGTGGCGTGCTGGTGCCGGCACCAACGGGGGCACACGTTCCCTTGGGTCGCCTTGCCGAGATCGACTTGACGGTGGGGCCGCCAAGCATCAAGAGCGAGGGTGGGCGGCCGAACGCCTGGGTCTATGTGGACATCCGCGACGTGGACGTGGGCAGCTACGTGGAGGCCGCGCGTCGAGCGGTGGGCACACAGGTGGAGCTTCCCCCCGGCTACACGATCGCCTGGAGCGGGCAGTACGAGTTCCTGCAGCGTGCCGAGCAGCGATTGGCGTTTGTCATTCCGGTCACGCTGATCCTGATTGCGGCCATCGTGTACATCAGCCGCAAGTCCGCCTTCGAGACGCTTGCCGTGCTCGGCGGCGCCGTGTTTGCGGCGACCGGAGCGATTTGGCTGCTGTATGCGCTCGACTACAACCTGAGCGTCGCGGTGTGGGTGGGCATCATTGCTCTGGCCGGGCTCTATGCGGAGACGGCAACGGTGCTGCTGCTGTATCTCGGCACGTCGGTGCAGGAGTGGCGCGAGCGAAATGCGTTGGTCAGTCGAGCCGCCCTCGCCGAGGCCATCAAGGACGGCACCGTGAAGCGCGTGCGCCCCATCCTGATGACCATCGCCACCGACGTGATTGGGCTGATGCCGATCATGTGGAGCACAGGCGCCGGCGCCGACGTGATGAAGCGCATCGCCACGCCCCTGGTGGGCGGCGTCGTCACATCGGGCCTCGTCGTGCTGTTCCTGCTGCCGCTCGTCTACTACCTATGGCACGCCCGAACGCTGCCGAGGTAACTCACCAATGCCGACGCACGACGCCGAGCCGCCGACACAAGGCACGCAAATGACGTGAGACATCGGCTAGGGGACCTGTGGGACGAGATGTTTGTGTGTCGGGAGGCCTGCACTTCTGCAAGAAGCCGCATATGATCTCGCGACTTTCCGTTGGCATGGGCGGGGAAACGGACCAGGATGGTGAGTCGGCCGACAGCAGCGCGGGTGAGCGACCACTCTCCGTGCGGAGAGAATAGCGACGAAGAAAGGAATGACCTGCTCGAAGTCGTGCATCGGCAAGGATATGTGGTGCTCACCAAATGCATCGATACGCAACTGCTGGCTTCCGTCAATGCGCGCGCAGATGAGCTCTATGCCGAACAGGCCAAGGCGACGCCGGCTGAAACCGACCAACCGGAGTCGAATAAACGAAAAGATGCCTTCATAACCAATCTGGTGGGCTGTGGACCACAGTTCTCCCAACTGCTGGGCCAACCGAATCTGCTCGGCATGGTGACTTCGATCCTGGGTGAAGACTGCCTGCTTTCATCGGCCTCGATGCGCGACGTGTACGGCGGTTGCGAAGAGCAGCCGATACACACAGACGACCTGCTGTACGCGGGTCGAGAGGATTGGTTCAAGCGGCCTGTAGCGCGGCAGCTCAGCCTCGTCGCGGCCGTGGCAATGGTGGATCAGGTCGCATCCCGAGGAACCACCATCCTCTTTCCCGGTTCTCACAGGTGGGAGGAGTCACCGGATACGGTGCAGGCACCGGACTTCGGCGCAGATTCAGCGGTGTACAACGAACAGATGAGGAACTGGGCCAGGAAGAACAAGGGCACGGATGCAATCGATGTCGAGATGAAGGCCGGGTCCGTTGTCATATGGCTCGGCGCTACCTGGCACGCGGGTGGTGCCTACACGGCCCCGAGCGGAGACACCCGGCGTGTGGCGATCTTCAATTTCTGTCGCGGCGTTTTTCGACAACAGGAAAACCAGATGGCCGGGATAACGCACGAGCAAGCTGCCGACATGCCGCAGGCAGTCCAGAAACTGTTGGGTTACTCGAAGTCCGATACCGGTCTCGGTTACTCCGGCGGGCAAGACCCGGCAATCCTGCTCGGTGAAGGCGGCAAGGCGCTTCTGGCGGACAATACAAAGCGGGCGGCCAGCAAGCGAGGCAAGTAGGCAACGGGGGACGGTTCTGTGGGTGCTTTGCCCGCTGGTAGAGTGGTGTTCGCATGAATGATGCGATCAAAGACCAGGCTTTTCAGTCTGACTCCACGAGACGCCTTTCCGTCCCCGTAATGGCGGCCTTCGGTTCAGGCGAGCTCGGCCCGGCAGTAGTTACGATCGGGCTGTACTCGTTGCTGCTGTTCTACTACCAGCAAATCGTCGGCCTGTCGGGCACATTGACCGGACTCGCGCTCGGCATTGCTCTGTTCTGCGATGCGGTGACTGACCCCCTGGTCGGTAGCCTGTCGGATCGAGTTAGAAGCAAATATGGCCGTCGCCATCCGGTAATGGCAGCATCAGCCATACCGATAGCGATCACCCTGTTCGCGTTGTTCAACCCCCCGGATGGATTGTCTGCGGTGGGCAGCTTCGCCTGGTTGACGGTGTTTGCCATTCTGGTACGAACGGCGCTGACGTTTTTCGTGATTCCCCACCTCGCGCTGGGGGCGGAGATGACGCCCGACTATCTGCAACGGTCGACGTTGTACTCGTTTGGTTCGTTGATAGGCGGCGTAGGCGGTGCCCTCATCGGCTTTGCGGTGTACTGGGTGTTCTTTCCGACCACCGATGAGTTCAACCCAGGCCTCTTGAACGCGGAAGGCTACCGGACCTTCACCCTGGTGGCAGGGGTCATCCTCATCGCGTCGATTGGTTTGTGCGTGTTGGGTACCGCCGGCGAGATTCCCAATCTGAAGGCACCGGAAGCCGGGGCGAGTTTCTCGTTTCTTGGCACGGTGCGAGACATACGGGAGGTATTCCGCGATCGTGACTTCCTCGTTGTTTTCGCCGGGTTCCTGCTCTGGTACATTTTCGGCTATATCGAGTCGGTCGGCAGTCCGTTCCTGAACCTGCATTTCTGGGGATTGCAGACGGAGGAACTCGCTTACTTCGTCGTCACGCCGTTGTTGGGGCTCCCTGTCGCATTTGCACTCGTGCCATGGGTTACGCGAACGTTCGACAAGCGCAACACGATGATCGGGTCTTCCCTTGCGTTCCTCATTCTGCCCAACATTCCCATCTGCCTGCGCCTGATGGATGTCTCCTGGTATCCGGACAACAGCTCACCCTGGATCCTGTACATCAATCTGGGAGTTTCATTCCTGAACGCGGTTACGGGCACGATTGCCGCCGTCACTTACAGTTCAATCTATGCCGATCTCACCGACTCACACGAGTATCGGACGCACCAACGACGAGAGGGGGCGATATTCGCGGCACGCTCGTTTTCCGGCAAGGCTGCCGGGGCGTTTGGCCTGATGATCGGTGGTGCGATCCTGGATCTGATCGCTTTTCCCGAAAACGCACCTTACGGTTCCGTACCTGATGAAGTGGTCTGGAACCTAGGCTTCTTCGTGGGCCCTGCGACTTCGTTTTTCTCCGCGGCGGGTGTGGCGCTGTTTCTGCTCTATCGGCTGGACAAGGCACGCCATGCCACGATCGCGCGGGCGTTGCAGGCGCGGTCCTGACACACAAACATTTCGTCTCACGAACCAATGGGGCAATGTCTCACACGAACCCAGCGCCGCGCGGAGCCGCTCCGGTGGCTGCGGGGCGATGGGGTCGAGAACCCGCAATGTTTGCGTGTTGGGAAACAGGACGCACCGGGAGATGACCTTGGGTCCGCAGGCTAACGGCCCGAAGCAACAGGGTCACGGGCGAATCGCGGGCCTCAACCCCTGAAACTAGGGAAACCAAGGTACTCCGCGGAGTGGTCTTCCGTCTCGTTGATGTCGGACTCCGTGAGGCGTCTAGGCGTGGCGTAGCTCTTGATCTTCCGGCGCGGGTCGCGCTCGCGCCAGTTCAGATTGAACGCGGCGTTCTTCGGAAAAAAGACCATCTCCGAATAGGGGAGATGATCGTGGATGTACCAGGCGAGCGGACGCCAGTCGCAGGTCTCCCGGTACTGCTTCGTGTCGATGAACCAGGGAATGACGATGCACGCGGTTGCTCCCATGGATCCGTCATCGTTGCGCCAATCCCAGATGTGCTTGGCGCGGTTCCACTCATTGGACCCAAAGTTATTGAAACCGTGGTTGCTCCCAAAGGCGTTCACAACCGGGCTGCGGTAGGCCGAGCGGACAACGATTCCCCCGAAGGTGCGATGCAGGGGCTCGAGCAACGACTTGCACAGTCCGCGGCCCGCTTCGACCGCCAACTCTGGATCGCAAGGAATGTTGGGAATCCCATAGATGGCGGATATCTCGGAATAGAGGAAATCCCGCATGTAGAAATGTGTCGAGAGGCGTTCACGGCCGAAATCCTCAAGCGCTTTGAACAGCTTGGGGGTGGCGGGCGGTGAGTCGGATTCGCGCTGGGCGCGGGCAAACTCCCGCAGCGTTCTCATGTGCGCTTTCATCAGCAATATCTCCTAGATCAGGTTCGAGTTCAGGAAACCCATTCCTCGGTAGCGCGGTAGATCATCTGGCCGCCCACGTCGCCGAGCCGGCTGGCACCCCAACACGTCGGACAGAGGGTTGCCAACCGGCGCGCCGACACCGCGCCGAACCTGCATTCCGCTTGGGCATCGAGAAGCCCGCGTTCCGCGACACTAAGCCACGCGTTCCTTCTGCACCGGGTTGTCGAACACCAGCGCGCCGTCGTCAAAGGGGGCTTCCACCAGCGTATCGCGCTCTTGGTAGTAATCCTGGCAGTTGGTCCACGGTTCGCGGTCGCCTTGTTTCGGCAGGCGGGGAGCGCCACGGCGGATGTAGCCCGGGGCGAAATCGTCCGGGTCGATGTAGGCCTTGCCGTTCATGCCCTGATCCGAAGCGCGCAGGCGGGGCGTGCATTGGCGCACGCCCATTGCGTCCATGTGCTTGAGCAGGCGGCAGACATAGTGGGCAATCATGTCGGCGCGCAGGGTCCACGACGAGCGGATGTAGCCGAATGTCCAGGCGAGGTTCGGCATGTCGGAGACCATGACGCCCCGATAGGTGAAGGAGTCCGGCAGGCTGACGTTGCCGCCGTCCACGTCGAAGTGGATGTTGCCGAGGCCGGAGAGCTCGATGCCGGTGGCGACGACGATGATGTCGGCTTCCAGGACCTCGCCAGACGATAGCTCGATGCCGTTCGGCACGAAGCGCTCGATCGTGTCCGTGACCACGGATGCCTTGCCGGAGCGAATGGCCGTGAACAGGTCGCCGTCCGGCAGCAGGCAGAGGCGTTCGCGCCACGGCCCGTATCTGGGCGTGAAGTGCTTTTCCACGTCGTAGCCTTCGGGCAGCGCCGCGGCGGCCATGCCGATCAGTTCCTTCGCCACGGCGTCCGGCTCGGACAGCGCGCGCGCCGTCATCACGCGCCCGAACTCGAGAATCTTGCGTTTCTTGATGCCGTGGATCCATTCCTTCGGCACGTCGAGCGCCCGCAGTTCCTGAATCGTCGCGTCCTCGACGCTGTTGTCGAGGGAGATGTAGTAGGTGGGCGAGCGCTGAAGCTGCACCACTTCGGCCACTTCTTCGGCAACGGCCGGAACGATGGTGGCGGCGGTGGCACCGGAGCCGATGACCACCATGCGCTTGCCGGCATGATCGAGGTCCTCGGGCCACTGCTGCGGATGCACGATGGTGCCTTGGAACGCTTCCTCGTTCGGGAAGCTCGGGCGGTAGCCGGCTTCGTAGTCGTAATAGCCCTGGCACATGAAGAGGAAATCGCCGGTGAGTTCGACTTCGCCATCGTCGGTTCGTGCGCGCACGGTCCAGCAGGCATCGGTGGTGGACCAGGAGGCGTCGGTGACCTGATGGCCGAAGCGGATGTGCGGCTCGATGTCGTTCTCTTCCACCACCTCGTGCAGATACTTCATGATCTCGGGAGCCGTGGCGATCGGCTGGCCGTGCCAAGGCTTGAACTCATACCCGTAGGTGTAGAGATCGCTGTCGGAGCGAATGCCGGGGAAGCGGAACAGATCCCACGTGCCGCCGATGGACGATCGTCCCTCGACGATGACGTAGCTCTTGCCCGGACACTCCTTCTGCAAATGGCACGCAGCACCGAGGCCAGAAACCCCGGCACCGATGATGATCACGTCATGGTGGTCCGACCGCTGCATCAACCGCTCCTCCGTGCAAGCTGGCCGCGCATTGTAAGGCCACGGGCCAAGACTGGCGCAACGCAACGGCTTGACAGCCTGGCGGTTCCGTGCGATTCGGTGCCGATGGCCGACACAACGGACCTGGAGCAGGCTTTCGCGGACGTGCTCGGTGCGGGGGACCGAGACCGGCTGGCGTCGCTGGTGGAATCCACCGAATGGCGGAACGTGCCCGGGGACGAGGCCAACCGCCTATTGCAGCTCGTGGGGGCGTATGGGGTTTCGGGCCGCACTTCGCGCTACCGGGGCGTTGCCGAGGCGATCCTGGCGAGCGGCGTGGCGGCGAATCTGGCGAGCTGTGCGTTGCTTGGGCTCAATGAACGGGGGCTTGCGCTCCTTGCAGCGCAGCCCGAGCTGACGAAAGAAACCGACGCGGATGGCGCCACGGCACTCCATCACGCGGCGGAGCGGGGCAATCTCAAACTGGCGCGGGCGATCTGCGACGGTGGGGCGGAGCTTGATGCCCTAGATCGCTTTGGCGAGACGCCACTCGCGAAGGCGCTCCACGCAGGGCCGTGGAAGCCGGCACCTGCGATGGAGGTGGTGGCGCTACTGCGCGAGCGAGGGGCGACGGTGGACTTCTGCACGTTGGCGGCGCTCGGCGACGTGGCGACGTTGGCGGAGCGCCTGGGGACGGGCGACCAAGATGTCGATGAGCGAGACGCCCATGGGCGAACCGCGCTGTTCGTAGCCTGCCGCAACAACCAGCTCGGTGCGGTGCGGCTCTTGCTGGGCCGGGGCGCGGCAGCCGGCGCCGCGGCTGCCGATGGTCAAACGCCCCTTTCCACCGCCTGCCTGCACATGCTGTCGCAGGAGTGCGATGCCGAGAGCGTCCGGCTGTTGCTGGCGCATGGGGCGACGCCGACACTTGAGTCGGCTGTGGTGCTGGAGGATTTGGACGGGATTCGAGCGTTTGTCGCCCAGGATGCAGGCTTGCTGGAAGGACATGGCCACGAGAGTGCGCTTGGCTATGCCATTCACGTTTGGCGGCCGGCGTCGCTGCGGTGCCTGCTGGAACTGGGCGCCGTTCCGGACGAAGCGGAGTGGGGACATGTGGCGCGAATCGCCAAGGACCCGGCACTGGTGGACGAGTTGCGTGGCTTGGTGAGGGCGTTCGCCCGCCGAGGCCGGCCGAGTCGCTGACGCGGGCGGAACATGGACGGGCCGTTGGGGGTGGGCTTGTCCGGTCCCATGCCGAGTCCGTCAGTCGCCAAGCTGCAGAAGGCAGGGAGGCAGCCATCTTCGCCGGCCTGGCTCGGCCCGTCTCGCGGGGAGAGGGCTGGTTGCACCCTTCCGGACCTTGGTTTCTTCGCCTTCGGCGGGAGGAGCGTGAGCGGCCCTCACTTCGAGTGGCGTGTGGGACCGCGCCATCCGGCCGTACGTTGGTGTTGAGTCGGCTTCGACGCGTGTCCTTCGTTTGTCAACGTGTTACGAGGTGGCGTCCCTACGGTGCGGAACCCTCGGCCACCACGTCCTGCATTCCGTCCCATTCGCTCCAGTGGTCGCAGAGCTTGTCGATGGCGACCTGCCAAGGATCGTAGCCCTCGGGGTAGTCGAGGAACTCGCCGTTCCAGCCGCGGTCGGGGTGGTCGCTGTCGCCCACCACGGTCGCGCCGCCGGGACGCTCGCGTCGGAGCCGAAAGTACACGTTCATGCGCGGTTCGGCGCCGAGTTCGTTGCGGGTGCCGCAGTGGGGGATTGCGTGCAGCGTGATGACGGCGTCGCCCTCGGCGAGCAGGATGGGTGTGGGTTTGGGCCAGATCGAGCCGTCCGGCGTGCGTTCTGCCTCGTCCGCATAGTGCTCGAGGATCGCGTCCGGCAGGTGATTCATGGCCACTCCGCCATCTCCCGCCGGACGCAGACGCGGCCAACCGGAGCCTTCCGGGCCGATACCGCCGCCGCTCGCGCGCTGCATGCGGAAGAAATCCTGCACCACATGGTGTGCGCCACGCAGCACCGCGAGGTTGCCGCGCCCGAACTCGGTCTGGTCGTTGAGGCAAACGCCCACGAACGCCGTGAAGCTGCCCATCCCCAGGCGACACGCCGGGTCCTGGAAGAAAGGGGTGTTGTTGCGCCCTCGCGAACGGGCGTCGCCGCTGCCGAAATGCTCGGTGCGGGGCGAATGCCAGTTGTCCACCTCGTTCTGGTTGCGCGGCAGGTCCCCCGCCCATTGGCCATCGAGGTGGGGCACGAAGCCGAAGTTGGGGATGTCGCGATCGGCAACGCCATAGCCACCGACGTCCGCCGACGGATCCCGCGGATAGAGCACCATCGGCATCGCGCGCTGCGGAGCGTCGAACGGCCCCATGGTGCGCAGCAGGATGTCGCGCAAGGCCGACTTGTTGACAAGATTCGGGAATTCTACGGATTCGGCAAGCTCGTTGTAGTAGCGGAAGAGGTGCCCTTCCCTGCCGGCGAAAATGTTGATGCGTCGCTTGGCAGCGTGCGTGAGTTCCGGCGCCACCACCTGGCGCAGGACGATGAACCCGTCGCGATGGAAGGCACGCTTCTGTGCAAGCGAAAGCTCCGTCGCCTCCGCCATGACATCGTCGGGCTGGGTGAGTTCGTCGGTCATGTCGGTGTCCCTCCTGGCTGCTTTGTGCGAGGCCCGTGTCGCTCCGCCGTCACGGCCCTCACGCTGCGAGCGAACGCTGGCACGAAGGCTAGGGAAGCTCTGAACAAAGTCTGCCTCGTGGGATAATGGGATGGTGCCATG
>VXSY01000159.1 GCA_009837725.1 Gammaproteobacteria bacterium
CACCCCCACTCTTGGCATCGGCCAACCCGGACTGGTTGCGCGCATAGGCCTCTGGAGTTCCGTCCGGCGATAGCTCACGCCCTGCTCGGCGCGGTTGCGTTCTCCAGGCGCGGCCTCGCGTGGCCACGTCAGGCTCGCCCTGCCATTGGCGACGTATGATGCCGCGCTTGACGGTGGCTCGTCGCGAGGGAGCTTTGGACCGGGTTCTTGAGATTGGTGGATGTGCGGCCGGATTTTGCGGCCGGCTTTTCGCACAGGCGGGGTGTGACGTGGTGCGCATCGAGGGCGGCATGGTGCCGGCCTGGACGAGTTCTGCCGCGCTTGACCTCTTCCTGCATGCCGATAAGCGTCGGGAGTTGGGGCGGGACGGGGACGAGGGCCGCTCGCGGCTCCGGGAGCTTGCGGCGCAGGCGGACATCGTTGTGGTGGAGGGCGAAACTGCCGAGGCGGTAACGGCGCTTGGTTTCGACGACTGGGATGCGCCGGTGAAGCTGGCGATCACGCCCTTTGGCCGCACCGGGCCCAAATGCAACTGGCGCGCCACACCCCACACGCTTCTCGCGATGGGTGGCTACACCAATTTGATGGGCGATCCCGAGCGCGCGCCGCTGTCGTTGCCGGGTCACTATGTCGAGTTTCAAAGTGGCGGGCTTGCCTTCACGGCGGCAAGTGCCTGCCGCCTGGCCGGCCAGCGCAACACGATCGACGTCGGCATGATGGAGACGGTGATGGCGCTCAGCCAGTTCACCACCGTGATGTGGCACTGCGCGGGGCGCATCCGGTCGCGCCACGGCAACGACTTCTGGTCGGTACCGCCCACCAACATGTTCCGCTGCGCCGACGGCTGGATGTACATCAACATCGTGCCCGGCTTCTGGGATGCCTTCGTCACAGGGCTCGGGATGCCGGAATTGGTGCTCGACGAGCGCTTCACCAGCAACGACGTCAGGATGGAAAACCGCGATGCGCTGCACGCCATCATCGCCCGGGCCGTGTTGCCGCTGACGCGGGAGGAGATGCTTCAGCGAGCTACTGAGTATCGGTTCCCGCTTGGGGTGGTGCTGGATTTCGAGGAGGTGCTTGGGACCCAGCACTTGCGCCAGCGCGACGTGTGGCAACGGGTGACAGACGGTGAACGGGAGGTCCTTTCGCCACGGCCTGGCTGGGTGGTGCACGGCGAGCCGAATCTTGTGCGACATCTTGCGTCGCCGAAGCTGCAATCGAAGGGGTTCCGGCCTCGCTCCGAAACCGCGACGTACGAGGTCGTGCGGCAGGCTACGCAGCGCACCGGCGGGGCCGCCCACGGCAACTCCCTGCAAGCGGACGACCAAGGCGACGGACTGTGTTGCGGCCCGCTGAACGGCGTGCGCATCCTCGACCTGACCCACGTTTGGGCTGGCCCCTTGGCAACGCGCTTCCTCGCCGACCTCGGCGCGGCGGTTGTGAAGGTAGAGCGCCCGATGGGGCGCGGCCCGCGCGAATATCGTGGAGCAACGCCCATCGGCGGCTGGATCGGCGGCGAGCCGGGGGACGAACCGTGGAATGCCAATGCCGTGTTCGTCAAGCTGCAACGCAACAAGCGGAGCCTAGCTCTGGACCTCAAGACCGATGCAGGGCGAGAGGCCTTTCTGGAACTCGTGGCCGTGGCCGATGTGGTGATCGAGAACTTCAGCGCTCGCGCCATGCCGGCGCTGGGACTGGACCACGACCGCTTGCACGAAGCCAATCCAAGGCTCATTTGCGTGACGGCGCCAGGCTACGGGAGGAGCGGCCCTTGGCGCGACCGCGTGGCGTTCGGGCCGAGCGTAGAGCCGATGTCCGGCCTCACCACCGTCATGGGCTATGGCCCGGACGAGCCGCGCAACACCGCCATGGCGCTCATGGACGCCATTACCGCCGTGAACGCTGCTGCCGCCGTGATGACGGCATTGCGCCGCCGCCAGCAGACGGGCAAGGGTGCGTTCGTCGAGCTTGCGTTGCACGAGGGCGGCGTGGCGCTGTGCGGGCCTTGGCTCATCGAGCACCAGCTTGGAGGCACAGCTCGCCGCGTCGGCAATCGACACCCCGAGATGGCGCCCCACGGCGTCTATCGCTGCGCGGGAGAGGACAAATGGCTCGCGCTCGGCTGCCGCAACGCCGAGGACTGGCGTGCGCTGTGCGCCCTGCTCGGAGGTGCACTCGATCCCAACTGGAACTTGGATGCGCGCCGCCACCACCACGACGCCATCGACTCCGCCATCGCGGGATGGACGAGCGCTCGGGAGAAGCAGGCGGCCGCGAGGGAGTTACAAGCGGCCGGCGTGCCATCCGGCGCCGTCAACACCACCCCCGACATGACCGCCGACAGCCAAGTGCAACATCGCGGCTTCTTCGTCCCGTTGGAGGCCGGGCCAACGCCTATGCCCGGCAACCCCATCCACATGTCCGGCATCGGCAGCGAAGACTGGCGCCCCTGCCCGAGCCTCGGGCAAGACAACGCCGTGGTGCTGTCGCAATGGCTCGGCTACCGCGACGGCCGCATCGCCGAACTTGCCCAAGCTGGCGTGATCGTGGACAAGCCGCCGCGTTGACGGGCAAGGCAGGCACCAACCACTTGCCCGACTGCCTTGGCCCGGCTCGCCCCGGGCCGGGAGTCGAGAATAGCGCCCTTCCTACTTGGCGAGTTTCCTCTGCAACCTGCGCACCGCCTTGCCGAGTTCGGCGATTTCGGCCTTCAGCGCGTCCACGTCGGTCTCGTCCTTTTCCGCTTCGCCGAAGTGCTGCTCCCGCGTCTTCAGCACCACGGCATCGCGATCAACGTTGGAGTTGAAGATAGCGACGGCCTCGAAGTTCTCCTTGCCCGGATTGCACATGGCGTGGAACTGGCCGGCCGGCACGACTGCGACCGATCCTGGGCAGAGATCATAGGTCTCATTCTCGATCTGGATGCGTCCCTCGCCCTTCTGGACGATGACGATTTCCTCGACGACGGTGTGGCTGTGGCCGGCGTCCTCTTCCCCCGGTGCCATGCAGATTGGCGCGACGCCGAGTTCCTTGAGGGTCGCCGACCGGACGGCGCGCGCGCCGGCGAAATCGTCGGCGTTCAATACGGTTCCCATGGGTGCCTCTTCTGTGGTTGGGAGGTCGCGGAACCATAGCATGTGCGCCCAGGGACTTGCCCGCCTAGCTGGAGCTTCAATGCGTCAGTCAGCGCTGCGCGGCAGCGGCGGCAGGTCCACGAACTCCCCGGTGCGCTTCTCCTGGGTGGCCATCACCGCTTCGCGCATCTCTGCGGGTTGCAGGAAAGAGGCGTTCCAGATGGAGATGTAGTCGAGGCCGTCGGCCGTGTTGTGGTCGCGGGAATAGTTGATCATGCGCTTGCAGCCGTACAGCGCGAGCGGCGGCTTGGCGGCGATTTCGCGAGCGATATCGAACACGCCTTCGAGCATCGTCTCTTGATCTCGGAAGACGCGGTTGACGAGGCCCACTTCCTTCGCCTCCAGGGCCGGCATGCGCCGCCCGGTGTAGGCAAGCTCACGCACGATGCCCTCCGGGATGAGCTTGACCAGACGCGGGAAGGTGCCGACGTCGGCGGTGATGCCGACGTTGATCTCGAATACGGTGACGAACGCATCCTCGGTGGCGTAGCGCATGTCGCAGGCGGTGACCATGTCCACGCCCCCTCCGATACAGCCGCCCTGAATCGCCGCGAGCACCGGTAGGCGGCAGTTCTCCAGCGCCGAGAAGCTCTCTTGCAGGTGCCGCGTGTTGTCGTAGAAGCGAGCGCCGTGGCGAACCGCCTCCCGCGCCTCAGCCTTTACATCCGGGCGATCCTGCCCGTTGCCGCCGCCTTGCCGCAGGTGGCTGATGTCGAGACCGGCCGTGAAGTGCGGCCCGGTAGAGGAGATTACGATCACCCGCGCCTCGGCGGCGGCGTCTATCTCGCGCACGATTTCCGGCAACTCACGCCAGAACGCAGGCGTCATGCTGTTCCGCTTCGCCGGCCGCGACAACACGATGTGCGCGACCCGATCCTTCACTTCCACGTCGAAGCACTCGTAGGTCACATTCCCCTCCAAGGCTGGTTTCGGTCACTAAGGTGTAGCCATCGCTGGCCTTCTGGCGCAGTATGCGTGTGGCAGCCTTGCATGGCCACACCGCCCTATAGAGTCGGAAACGTAGGCTAGGCGGCGAAAATGTCCACAGCGACGGGAAGCAACAATGACGAAAAAGGGCACGGCGGGTGCAGCGATCTGCCTTGTTCTCTTGGCGATCCCCTTGGCGGCGGCTGTCCCGCCCACTGACCACGGCAACACACCGGGAACCTCGACGGTACTCACATTCGGTGTCCGTACGACGGCCAACTTGGACGCCAGCGACGACGCGGATGTGTTTCGCGTGGAACTGCAGGGTCGCGCAGTCGTGGAGTTTCGCAGCGGTGGCAGCACCGACACGAAGGCGGTGCTATCAGACAGCGAAGGCGTGACGCTGGCCAGCGACGACGATGGCGGTTCGGGCTCTAACTTTCGCATCCTCCATACGCTCGAAGGAGGTGTGTACTACCTTTGGGTGAACGGTTCCGATGGTGCAACGGGGAACTATCACGTGCTGGCGCGGATACAGCGTGATGGCGACGACCATGGCAACACCATCGGCGCGTCGACGAGGGTAACCGGCACGGAGGTTGCGGGGAGCATCCGGCCGGCCGACGACGTGGACGCATTCCGCATCGATGTACCCGTCGAAACCGGCGTAGTCCTCTCCACGCGCGGTCCCACCGACACGTTGGGCGAATTGCGGGACAGCTCCGGCAAGGTGCTGCAATCCGCCGACAGCGGTCGCGACCGGGGCAACTTCCTGATTTCCGCTCATCTCACGCCGGGCATCTACTACCTCATGGTCTCCGCGCGCGAGGCCGGAGGCTACACAGTGGACGTTGGGTTCGACACAGACGTTACCTGCGAAATCCCCGCGATACGCGTGCCCGATGTGGACCGAGGCGTACCGGTTGGAGGTGGCGGCGGCGACGACCTCGACTCGGACGGCGACGGCGTGGTCGACTCGCTCGATGCATTTCCCAACGACGCCCGCGAAACGACCGACACTGACGGGGACGGCGTAGGCGACAACGGTGACGCAGACGACGACAACGATGGCGCCGAGGACGTCATCGACGAACTGCCTCGGCTTGCCGGCCGTTCGGTTCGTCCCAGTTTCTTCCGCCCGTCATCGGACTTCGCGGCGTACTGCGCCGATCCTCGAACCGGCGTGGACACGTCCGGTGTGCCATTCCCGGACGTGCAAGGTTCGGTCGCGTACGAGAACAACTGGATTCGATCATGGAGCAACGAGGAGTACCTTTGGTACGACGAGATCGTCGACGTGGATCCGATCCTCCACGACACGCCCACGTACTTCGACCTGATGCGCACATTCGCCACCACACCAAGCGGTCGGGCCAAGGACCGATTCCATTTCACCTGGGAGACGGAGGACTACCGAAGGGCTCGGGACAGCGGCGTGAGCGTCGGCTATGGCGCAGAGTGGGCCATCATCCAGCCTAGACCGCCGCGCCAGATCCGCATCGCCTTCACGGAGCCGGACTCTTCCGTGACGAATGCCGGCTTGACCCGAGGCGCCCACATCATCGAAATCGACGGCGCTAGCGTGCGTGACGGCAGCGCCGACGTCCTCAACGCGGGACTGTTTCCGGAGGAGCCCGGAGAGACGCACGAATTTGTGGTTCGCGAGCTTGGCGCTGCGGTGGGCAGCGAGCGCACTGTGCGGCTCGTCGCCCAGGAAGTGGCAGCGGATCCGGTGCAGAACGACACGGTCCTCCGGCAGTCGGGTCGGAACATTGGCTACATGGCCTTCCACGACCACAACCGCGTAGCCGAAGGCGAACTGGCCGCCGCGGTGCGACAATTCCGCAACCAATCGGTGACCGATCTGGTGCTGGACCTCCGCTACAACGGCGGGGGCCTCCTCTACATCGCGGCAGAACTCGGCTACATGATTGCCGGGCCGCGGTCCAACGGAAGGGTCTTCGATGGCTTGCAATACAACGACAAGCGCTCTGACCGCAACCAGTCCTTCCCGTTCATCAACACGGACAGCCAGAACCGTACCTTGCCGAGTCTCGATCTCGAACGCGTCTTCATCCTGTCGAGTGGTCGCACATGCTCGGCGAGCGAGTCCATCATCAACGGACTGCGCGGAATCGATGTGGAGGTGATCCTGATCGGCGCAGCCACCTGCGGCAAGCCCTATGGCTTCCTCCCGGCGGACAACTGCGGCACGACCTACTTCTCCATCCAGTTCAAGAGCGTGAATGACAAGGGCTTTGGCGATTTCGCCGACGGTTTCGTGCCGGTTGTGGGCGGCGGAACCGAACCGTGGGAGGTGCCTGGATGTCTCGTGGCTGATGACTTCGACCACCTGCTTGGCGATCCGGACGAGGCGCGGTTGGCGGCGGCGCTCGGCTACATGCAGACGGGTACCTGTCCAGCCTCCAGTGCAGACTCGCTTGCATCGTTGGCGATCGACGGCGACATCCGGCAACCGCGGACAGCGCGGACGATCCTTCGGCAAAATCGCTGGTACGATGGCTACCGCGAGGCCGTTGTGCGCCAAGAGCGACGGCGGGCGGCCGAGGTCCGCTGACGTCCGTTCCAAGCCTCGCACCACGACGTTTTCTTCAACGACGCTCGAACGAGCTACAGACAGGTACGCACGATGCGCAAGGACGAACAGCTTCGCCTCCTCGACATTCTGGAGGATGGTATTGCCACGGGCCGCACGGCCTTTGCCGATGGCGTGATGCGCTCGCCCGCTTCCGACTTCACGTGCCCGGATCTCCTGGCGCAGGAGCAGGAGGTCTTCTTCCGCGAGACTCCGCTCTTCACTGGGCTTTCGTGCGACCTGCCGAAGCCGGGCACCTACTGGGCGGATAGCCAGAGCGGATTGCCCATCCTGATGACACGGGACGAGGACGGCGAGTTCCATGCCTTCGCCAATGCCTGCCGTCACCGGGGGGCACAGGTGGTTCCGGATGGTCGTGGCGAGCGGCCTCGCGTGAGCTGCCCGTTTCACGCGTGGACATACAACATGCGTGGCGACCTGATTGCCGTCAACCGCGCCGACAGCTTTGGCGGCATCGACCGGGGCCAGCACGGTCTGGTGGAGCTTCCCAGTGCGGAGAAACACGGCACGCTCTGGGTAATCCCTAACCCGCACTCCCAAGAGTCGATCGACGTCGATGCCTGCTTCGGCGAGCTCGCGGACGACATGCAGAGTTGGGGTCTCGGTGACTATCAACACGCGGCCACGCAAGTGCTCGAAGCGGACGTGAACTGGAAGCTCGCCATCGACACCTTCGGCGAGAACTACCACTTCCCCGTGCTGCACCGCGACACGCTGGGGCCGGGCTTTCACGGCAACTTGCAGACCCACGACGTGATGGGCCTGAACTACCGCATGGTGTTCGCCCGCTCGAACTTCGAGGAAGTCGCCAAGGCCGTACCGGACCGCGACCAGTGGCCGTTCCGACAGATGACGCTATGCGTGTATTTCCTCTATCCGAACACGATTTTCCTGGTGGACATAGGCGTCGTCGACGTGCTGCGCATGTTTCCTGACGGCACCGGCCGCTCCCGCACGGCGCACAGCGTGTACCTGACCCCAAACGCCGCCGACTTCTTCCGCCGCACCGGTACGGACCCACGGGAACGGTTTGCCGGCTTCAACAGCGTGATTCAAGGAGAGGACTACGTGATGGCCGCCTCCACGCAGGCGTGCGCGGAGGCAGGCATCCACGAGCACTTCCTGTTCGGTCGCAACGAGCCGGCGCTGCACCACTACCACAACGCCCACCGCAAGGGCCTGGGACGCCCGTTGCTGCAGGTGGAGAACTCGTAAAGCGGCAAGCTCGGGTTCGAGTTCGAACCGCCTACGAGCGACCTCTTTTTCGCGAGGCCCTCCTGCGCCGGCGTTCAGCTATCGCGGGCGAACGTTAGGCGGTGTCCCGTTGGGGCCTCGATGGTGAAATCGCGCAGGCCGTAGGGTTCGTCTTGGGGCGGGCGGATGATGGTGACGCCCTTCGCCGCATATTCCTCATGCAGAGCGTCAGGGTCGGTGACGAAGAGGTAGGCGTCACCCTCGTGGGCTTGGCGTTCGGCGAGAAAGACCGGGCGGCGGCGGATTTGCAGGTGTACGCCGGCACCCTCGCGGAAGACGATGGCATACACGGGCTCGTGGTCTGGGGGCGTGAACAGGCCGCCGGGGCAAGAAAAGCCTAGCGTATCGACGAACCAGGACATGGCAGCTTCCACGTCGCGGCAGCCAAGAACGGGGGCGGTCTCCCACGCCGATTCTGCACGGCCCAAGTCCACGCCGAAGGCTAGGCGGTGGCCGTCTTGGTCGCTGAGGACGACTTCGCGGTTGCCGTAGGGCATGTCGGTGGGTGGCGGGGCCACCAATGCGCCGGCGGAACGCAAGGCCTCGTGCAGGGAATCCACGTCGGGGCAATACAGGTATGCGCTGCGCTCGTAGCTTCCGCGCGCCGCAGCCCAGACGTTGCGTCGGCGGATTTGCAGATGCACCTCGATGCCATCCCGCCGCATGACCGCATAAACGCGCTCGTTTTCCGGACCGTACATGCCGCCCGGGCATTCGAATCCGAGCATGCTCTGGTAGTGCTCCACCGCCGCCGGCACATCTCGAACGCCCAGCACCGGCGCAGCTCGCCATGCCATCTTCGCTTCTCCCTCGGCTTGCTTGTTCGCGCCGGCTGTTAGCTCGGGCCGACGGCGAGGTGTTGATCGAGGAACGGCCAGAGGTCGCGCTCAAGCCGCGTGGTCTCAGCCGATGCCTCGTAGGCGAAGGCGTGCGGCAATCCTGGATAGAAGAGATATTGCAGCGCACCGCCGGCGTTCTGCCACTGGCGCAGGAGGTCAAGCGTCATGGGCTGCGGCACGTTGCGGTCTTCGCCCGGCTGCACCACGAGAAGCGGCGGCACCGTCTGCGCCTCGCCAGCGGCAAGCATCCGCTGCACGCTCGCCTCGTGCATGTGTTGTTCGTCGTTGTAGTACTTGAGGTGCGCGGCGATGAGTTCCTCGCGGCCGGTGTCGTGCGCATGTCGGAACCGCACCAAGGGATCGGACACCGGCCACAGCGCCACCACGCACGCCACTTCGGCCGAGATGCTCATCGCCGCGTCGATGCCGCCACCTCGAACGATGGCCGTGCCACGATGCTCTGGCACGTCCGGCTGCGCGGCCGCGAGCAGCACGAGGTGGCCGCCGGAGGAACTCCCAATCAGCCCAATCCGCTCCGCGTCGATGCCGAATTCGTCGGCATGTGCCCGCACGAAACGAATGCCGGCGGTGATGTCCTGCACCGCGCACGGGTGCCGGCCCGTTCGCCCGTCGCGAAAGTCGAGCGAGAACACGGTGAGGCCGCGCCTTGCCAAGGCGTCGCACAGCACATGCGGCGAGAGACGGTCGTTCGATGTCCATGCGCCGCCATGCACCATGACGATGCCCTTGCCGGCCCGTTCGCTCGCGGACTGCGGCTGATGCACTTGCGCCAAGAGGCGCGTTTCACCCGCGACGGCAAAGGCGCGGCTGAAGTTCTCTACGTCTATCACGTGCGCAACATCGCTTTCCGGCTAGTCCATTTCGGGCGTTTTTCGCACTTTCGCGCTACCGGAGACGGAAGCGGATAATGCCCTGCCCAACCGCCAACGGAGAATACCCCATGCCGGACGAGCCCCTCGGCCGTTTCGACCATATCGGCATCGCCGTCCACAGCATCGACAAGGCGCGCCCCTTTTTCGAGAACGTGCTTGGCGCCAAGCTCCGTCGCGTCGGCGACAACCCCGGCGGCTTTCGCGTCGCCATCCTGGACCTCGACAATTTCTGCATTGAGTTGCTCGAACCCATCGATCCGGACGGCTTCCTCGCCAAGTTCCTCGAACGCCGAGGCGAGGGCGTTCACCACATCACCCTGCAAACGCCTGACCTCGAGAAGAAGACGATCGCGCTCGAGGAGGCTGGCGTGCGCGTGGTGGACAAGGAACTCGAGGACCCGAACAACATCGGCGCCTTCATTTCGCCGAAGAGCGCCCACGGTGTGCTCATTCAGCTTGGGCAGACGCTTGGGCCGCTCAACAATCAACCGTGGTGGGAGTCGTAGGGCGACCCTCGTGATTACCCGTGTTTGTGTGATGTACCCCAAAACGGGCGACCACAAGGGTCGGCCCTACGGAAGCTCGCCAGCGTCGAAGGTCGCCGATACGTCGGCGGAAAAGCCCGCAAGAATGGTCCCTTCCGCCTTCTCGCCGCGGCCAAAGACGCCGTGCTCCACATACGCATCGCCGCGCAGGCTTAGGACGGTGACGGTGTCGGTGAGGGGGTTGACGATCCAGTATTCCGGGATGCCCGCCTCGGCGTAGTCGTTGCGCTTGGTCACGAGGTCGCGGCTTGGGTTGTCTGGGCTCACGATTTCCATGACGAGATCGGCACCTAGCCAGTAGGCGTCTTGATTGCGTGGATCGGCAGCGTCCCGGAGTACGAGCAGGTCGGGTTCGCGGAATTTGCCCTCGCGTACGCGCAGGCGCAACGGCGCAAAGAAGACCTCTCCGCCCTTCGCCTTCGTCCAGTCCGAGAGGAGCAAAAGCAAGAATCGCGTGATGGCTTGATGTCGGCGGGTCGGCGTCGGCAAGACCTCGATCTGGCCATCGGTGAACTCGACCAGGTGGTTGCACGCATTGGTGATTGCCAAGTATTGGTCTTGGGTCCAGAGTCCCTGAAGCGCCTCTGCCTCCGCGAGGATGCAGTCGTCTTGCGCAACGACTCGTGGGCCATCAAGGGAGGATTCGAGCACCAAAGGCTTGCCTCTCGTCAACGCAGCGGCGATTTTGAGCCATCGTGCGCGTGCGAGTCAAAGCTCTCCAAGTCGTTGCCTCGGCGTGCGTCAAAGGTAGTAGACGAACCGGACGAAGGCTCGCGTGCTGCCGCCGATGGTGCCGCTGCCGGCGTCGATGGTGCCGTATTCCTCGCCCGCCCCGCCGCGGGGCTTGATGATACCGAGTTGCCAGCGGGCATGGTCGCCCTCGTCATACGAGAGGGAGGCGGTGATGACGGCGGAGCCGTCGTTCAGGTTGCGGATCCAGGCGACGTTCTGCCCCAAGAGGATGCTCCAGCGGATATTGGCGCCCAGGCTCGCGTAGTCGCGCATGACGTTGAACATCTCGCCGCGGGCGATGCGGTTCACGAGGGGAGCGGGCAGGTCAAACAGGCTGCCCGGGAGTTCGGAGACGCCGAAGCCGTTGCGGTAGTACTCGGCGAAGACATACACCAGCCGTTCGGAAACCGCGAAGCTGTAGTCGGCATTCAGCACGCCGGAGAAGGTCCAGGGCGAGCCGGGTTCGAGACTTGTGGGATCGCGAGCGGCAACCACGTCAGCGCGAACGAGGGCGCCGCCGACGGGTATGCGCAAGCCCATGCCGTAGATGTCGTCGTTGTAGTGGCGGGCGGCCATGAGTTCGTACTCACCCGTGCCAAGGAAGCCTCGGTACTTGGCAGCGAAGCTCGAGGCGTCTCGCCGCACTTCGGCACCGGAGCGGCGGGCGACGCCGAGCATTTGGAACTCGCTGCCATCCGGGAACAGGCGCTCCACCAGCAATAGGTCGTCGCCGGGCTTGAAGTCTTGGTCCACGGTGGCCGGGGCGAAGGGGTTGAACAAATCGAATGGCTGGAAGGTGAGGCCGCCCCCCCAACTAACAGCCTGGCGACCGGCGGTGACGCCCCAATTGCCTTGCCGGTACTCCACCGCCAGCCGATCCAGACGATGCACGGTGCGGCGACCCGGGCCGTCGTCCAGGTTCCAGGTGAGTTGCATGGCACGGGTCGCATCGCCCACCGGCGTTTGGTCGAAGGTGAGTCCGGGAGTGCCCAAGGCAGACAGGGAGTCGCCGTAGTTCCAGCCGGTGGAATGGTCCAGGGAGAAGCGGAACGGGCCGATGTCTTCGCGGAACATCAGGCGGAGGCCAGCACCGTGATCGATGGGTGTCGACTCCTCGGTTGCCTGACGCTGCAAATCTCGCTCCGGCAATGACTGCGCGGTGCTGTACCAAGTGAGGCGAACGTCGAGCTCGGCAGCGCTGGCTGGACTTGCCACGACGAGTAGTGCGAACAACACCAGCCCATATGCCCGCAGAACCGATGCGCCTGTTGGAATGTACCCATGCGTGGTTCGAAGTCGAGCCAAAACCGACGAGCGGGGCGGATGGCGCGGTCTCCAAGGCCACTCGGAGCGTGGGCCCATCCACGCCCCTCGCGCCGAAGGCGAAGAAATCAAGGTTCTGCTACGCAACCAACCGCCGCGCCGCGCGACGGGCCTCGTTCGACTTGGGGCGCTGCCACGATCTCCTCCGCGTCGCAGTCCCTGTGAGAGTTCATTCGCTTACGATCTCTCCGTCGCGGAGGTGTACCTGACGGGATGCATAGCCCATCACCATGGGGTCGTGGGTGGCGGTGACAATGGTCACGCCCCGTTCCTTGTTCAGGCGTTTCAAGAGTTCAAGCAGCTCGCCGGTGGTGCCGGTATCGAGGTTGGCGCTTGGCTCGTCGGCCAAGAGCAGGACGGGATTGGTGACGATGGCACGGGCGATGGCCACTCGCTGTTGCTGACCGCCAGACATCTCGCCCGGGCGACGGTCTGCGAGGTCGCGCATTCCGAGCGAGTCGAGCGTACCGAGCGCCCGTTCGCCCCGCTCGGCGGCGTCAACGCCCTGAAGCTGCATGATGAACTCCACGTTCTCTTGCGCCGACAGCACCGGAATGAGGTTGTAGGCCTGAAACACGAAGCCGATCTTGTTGAGGCGCAGGTCCGCGAGTTCGCTATCGCCTAAGGCATTGATGTCCTCGCCGTCCACGCTGATGGCGCCCTCGTTGGGCCGATCCAAGCCGCCGATGACATGCAGCAGGGTGGACTTGCCGGAACCCGAAGGCCCGGCAAGGCTGACGAACTCTCCGGTACCGACCGCGAAGTCCACGCCGCGCAGGGCGTGGACGGGCACCGCATCGTCTTGATAGGTGCGCGAGACGCCTTGGCATTCGACAACGTGCTGAGTCATGGACGGGCTCTCCGGTCTAAAGCGTTGGCGCGTTCGAGGTCGGCTTACGGTTGCGTTTCGGGACGTTAGCGGCGCATGGCGTCAAGCGGCGTCACCTTCACCGCCCGACGTGCGGGATAGAGGCTGGCGAGGACGCCAAGCACGAGGCTCAGCACGAACACGATCACCATGTCCGCCACTTCCAGCCGTGGCGTGAAGATGTTCCGCACACCCATCATTTGCATGGTTTCGCTGAAGGCCGAGAGGTCGATCCCGCCTGAGAACGGCAGGTAGCAGACGACCGCCAGTGCAAGCCCGGCCACCACGCCCGCAGTCATCACAAGGGTGGACTCCACCACCACCTGCGCCACCACGCTACGCGGCCTCATGCCCAGCGCCCGCAGCATCCCTAGTTCCCGCACCCTTTCCATGACCGCGGTAACCAGTGCGTTGACGAGGCCAAACACCAAGGCGCCCATGATGACGAAGTACATGATGTAAAGGCCAAAATCGGCCACCAACACCATGCTTGCCACCTGCGGCTCCAAGTCCTGCCATGCCTTCACGTCGAGGTCCTCGAAAACCGCACCGAGTTCCGCGAGCGCCAGTGGAATGTCGTCGCCGCTTTCGAGGCGGAGCGACACCTCGGTCACGGCTGGCGACTCGAGCAACCTCGCCACCGTCTGCGCGCCGGTGAAGACGAACACCTTCTCCAGCGCATTGCTGTCGGCATCGTAGGTGCCGGCGATGCGATAGCCAGCCTCGCGATTCAGGCCATCCGCGCCTTGCGTCATGATGACGAGACGGCGACCAACCGACGTTTCCAGTTGCTCTGCCAGCGTGGCGCCGATGATGATGCGCCGGTCTTCCGCACCGCTCAATGCCTCGCCGTCAACCGACAGGCTGCCTAGGAACGAAATGGCCTCCCGCGCCGGGTCTACCCCAACGAGCTGAACGCCACGCGTTTCCCGTTCGCTCATGATGACCGCCGGCACGCGCACACGCTGCGCCCAGCCAGCCACCGGAACGTCGGCCAGCGCCTGCTCCCACCCTTGCTCAGGCTCAAAGCCGCGGCCGATGCCGGGGTCGGCCATGTAACCGGGGTGGATGACCTTGATGTGGCCCGTGAGGTTGTCAATCGCCGCTTCACGCATCTCGGCGGCCATGCCGCGCATGAGCGTGTTCATCAGCATGACGCCGGTGACCGCCAGCGCAATTGCCAACACCATGATGCCGTTACGGCGGCGGTGGCGCCAAAGGTTGCGCCACGAAAGTTGCAGCAGGAGTTTCAGCGGCACGAGGCTATCCGCCCTAGGAGCCAGCGAATGCAAGCCCGAAGTCCAGCAGTTCGCGCCAGCGAACTGCCGACGCGCCCTTCAGGGCGCGCTTGCGCACGATGTCCGGCCATCATTCTTCCTCGCGCAATGCTTCGACTGGCTTAAGCCGCCGCACCCGCAGGGCGGGAATCAACCCGGCCACGAGCGTCCCCACGAGCAACACCAACGGAGCGGTGCCGAGCGTGAAGAAACTGACCTCCGGGTGGATGCGCTCCGGCATCATGAACTGGCCGGCCATGTCCTCGAGGCCGGCGATGGGCACGCCCACAACGCCCAACCCAGCCATGAGGGAGAAGGAAATCGCGGCGCCAATGGCGGTGCCCACAACCCACATGCAGAGCGCTTCGATGACGATCATGGCGACGATGCCGCCAGGTCTCATGCCGATGGCGATCAGCATCCCGAACTCTCGGGTGCGCTCGAACACCGTCATCGTGAAGCTGTTGGCCACGGACAGCGCGACAATCGCCACCAAGAGCACATAGATGATGAGCCCGCTGACGGCGTCCATTTGAATCATTTGCCTGAGTTCCGGCAGCAGTTTGTCCCAGTCGAGAATCCGGACGCCCTCTGGCAGCGCCGGCGCCAGCCTTTCCGCGATGGCCGTGGCGTCGTTCGCGTTCCTTCCCATCAGGACGATTCGATGCACGCTGTCGCCGAGATCGAAGGCGGATTGCACCGCCGACAGGGGCACCTGCATGATGCTGCGGTCGAGTTCGACTTGGCCGGTATCGAAAAGGCCGTCCACGGTGAAAAGCGCCGCGGCAACGCCGCCTTCGAGCGCGGAACCCATGACGAAGATCTCATCGCCAATCCTGAGGCCTAGATTCGTCGCCAGGGCCTTGCCGACATAGGCACTGTCGGCACGTGGCAGGTATTCCCCTTCAACGATTTGCTTGGACAGGGCCGACACCTCCGGCTCGCGCACCGGATCGACACCCATCACCAGCCCGCCGAAGCTGCGCTCCCCCACCGACACCAGCGCGAAGCCTTCGACTCTGGGCGCAGCGGCAACGATGTCCGGCGATTGCTCCAGTTCGCGCAGCAGTTCTGAACCTTGGGCGATTCGGTTGGCGACCTTGGGATCGTCGAAATAGTCCACCTGCTGCACCTGCATGTGCCCGGACATCATGCCGGTGGCCGTGTCGATCATGCCGTCGTAGCTGCCGAGCTGAAACGACATGAAGACGACGCACAGGAAGATGGAGAAGGCGATGCCGCCAGCGGTGAGCCAGGTGCGGCGGCCGTTACGCCAAAGGTTGCGCCAGGCGACCCGCATGTGCAGACCAATACCGACGCTGCCGGTGCCAGCCGGGCCGGCGACCGGTGGTGCCTCGGCGATGTCGGCGGCAGCCATGCTTGCTGGGCCTCCTTGCTCGTTCGACTTTGCTGCGCGTGCCTCGGGTCAGCGTTCGCCGCGCAGGGCGAAGCGGGTGAACTTCGATGCCGGCACGTTGGCGTCGAAGTCGGCTTCCAAATAGCGGATTTCGGTCCAGTGATCGGGTTCGGCCAAGTCGGACATGCGCATCACCAAGGGAATCTCGCGTCCGCCCAGCGGGCCAATGTTGCGGGTTTCCATCTGCTTGAGGGCGATGAGGTCTTGGTCGTGGAAGGTTTGGCTCAGCATCACGTAATCATCGCGCAGCACCATGGTCTCGCGTCCCCAGACTACGGGGGCGTCGTCGTAGGGCGTCATCTGCAGGGAAAAGATGGTGTGGCCACCCTCTTGGTTACGGTCGACGATCTGCACCTCGTAGTAGCGCAGGTAGTTGTCGCTGCGAGAGAGGTCGTTGTAGGAGAAATCGGAACTGGCCCAGCTTTGGGACATCATGCTCGACGGCAGCCGCGCCTCCCGCTTTAGCTGCGGCACGAACGTCCACATGCTGTCGGCCAGCTTGAGAGTGGCGTTGCCGGCGTCCTTGGCGGGTGCAGTGAAGCGGATCAGGGCGTCTTCCTGGCCTTGGGTCCAGGCCTCGAGCTCCATGTTCCGTTCCCAGTCGGGGCGGTGGATCTTCATGGCGAGGCGCGTGTAGGAAGATGCGCCGCGGGTGAGCTCGAGTGCCCCTTGGAGGAGCTGAACGGCGGTGGCGTCAACGGACGCGACGGCAATCTCGTCCTCGGCGAACAGAGGCCCCGACACAAGCGCCAACGAGACGCCAGCGAACGCAAACGATGCCATCCGGGCGCTTCGCATCTCGAACTCCTCGACTGACGCCGCGATTGTACATCTTGGGGGGGTGCGCCGTAGGAGCGACGCAACCGGCGTGGTCAGGGCCCGGAGGTCATGAACAGCAAGGTCGTTTCGCGACGCCCTTTGTGGAAGTGGCGAGTTCGGCTGGCGCTGCGTCGCCGCTTTCGAGCATGTCGTCGGTGATGGTGTAGATC
>VXSY01000224.1 GCA_009837725.1 Gammaproteobacteria bacterium
CCGCGCGCCTGTCGGCGCGTGCGAGGGCGAGACGCCCTCGCCCCCATGGCCCCGATTTCGAGCCAGATTGTCGAACACCAACGTGTCGCGCAATTTGTTCCTTACGAGGTCGTCTCGGCCTCCGCTCGGGCCGCCGCATACCGCTCCGCCAACGCCCGCTGCAAATCCGGCACGAAATCCGCGGAGCGGCTGTCGAGTTCGCGCACGAGTTCGGCGAGGTGCTCGTTGTCTTCGCGGCCCTGCCAAGTCTTCAGGTACTCCCCTTTCTGGTAGCCGTGGCGTTGGCGGAAGGCGTTGAGGGTGTTCTTGCCGACGTAGATTTCGTAGAGCTCATCGAAAGTCAGCGGCAGGGCGTTCATCAAGTCCAGAAACGCCCCCACATCGAAGTCTTGTGCGGCGAGGCTGGCCTCGGCCATGGCCTCCACCGCTTGGCGAAAGCCCACGGTTGCCGGCTGATCGCAGCCTTTGGCGAACTGCGCCGCTAGCGCGTCGTTGACGGCGTCCCTGCGCATGAGTTCCGACAGCCCGAAGTGCCAGATGTCGACGATCTCGAGGCGCACCTGATCGAGGTCGGCCTCTTGCCGCTTCCACCACTTCCAGCCGAAGTGATCGAGGAGTTCGGCGCATTCCACCCACACGGCGCGGTAGTAGGCGTGGCCCTGCTCGCGCCAGCGCGGGTGCACGAGCAGGTTGTGCTGCTCCTGCATCGCCGCCATCTCGGCAATGCGTCTTGCCATCTCCTCCTGTCGAGAGGCCACTTGCGTCACGGTGCGTGGGTGACGACGCCCTTGATGTAGCCGTCCACCTTGCCGGTGGTCACCTCCGTCATGAAGTCTGGGTATTCCCTGATGGGCACCACGTGGGTCACTAGCGGTTCCAGGCGGATGATGCCCTTCTCGATGAGGCGAATGGCGGGCGGGAACGGATCGCGCACCTGCGCCCCGGGCGAGGAGTTGACGATGGTGATGCCCTTGCCGTGCCAGGTGCTGGGGTTGAAGCTGGCGCTCGTGCCCTTGATCCAGCCGAAGAGGTTGATGCGGCCGGCGCGGCGAACGATGTCGGTGGCGAGGTCCAGGCCAGACTGCGCGCCGCTCGTGTCCACCACGACGTCGATGCCGCGCCCGGCGAGATCGGCCTTTACGTCTTCGAAGTCGGCAGATGCGACGTTGTGCGTCTCGGTGGCGCCGAGTTCGCTCGCGAGCTTGAGCCGAGCGTCATCGACATCGAGAGCGATGAGCTGGTCGGCGCCGAAGCCGGCGAGGCCTTGCAACATCATCAGCCCCATGAAGCCGCAGCCGACCATCGCCAGCCGCTCGCCGGCGCGCAAGCCGCAAAGGTCCATGCCGGTGACGACGCATGACACGGGTTCGACGATCCAGTGATGGTCCGGCAGCTCGGAGTCCGGGATCGGGTAGACGCGGTTTGCCGGCGCATTGCGGAGCCGAGCGAAGCCGCCGCCAGCCACGCGCTGGCCGACGTCGAAGCCGCGTACGCCAGCGCCCACCTGCGCCACGTAGCCAATGCCCTCGTGCCCGGGCGGGGCGGCATAGGCGGAGTCGCCGCCGGCGCGGAACGTCTGCAAATCCCAGGAGCAGATGCCGCAGGCCGCCACCTCGATCTGCACCTCGCCGGGGCCGGGGTCGCCCACGTCCACGTCCACGAGTTCGGCGCCGCCCCCTTCCGTGTAGCGTATGTTCGTGACCTTCATGCCGGACTTCCCCCTGTGGCCAGACCAGCAATACTAATCCGACGCGAGTGGCCGATTCTCTGGGCGCACGCGCCACCGTCTGGTCTTGGCATCGCTTAAGCCGCCGGGATTGAATTTCTTGCCGCGCGGCCCCAAATTGCACGTATTGGCCACCCTTGGCCACGGTTAGAGAGGCCCCACCCTTCCATGCAGAACCTGCCGTTGCTTCCGCTCAAGGATGTTGTGGTCTTCCCGGAAATCATCCAGGCGCTCGCCGTCGGGCGGGCGGCGTCGCTGGGGGCCGTGAAGTCCGCCATCGAGGCAAACCGGGAGATCGTCACCGTGCTGCAGAAGGATGCCCAAAAGGAGCAGCCAGCACGCGACGACCTTTACGATATCGGCGTCGTCTCGCGCATCACCCGCGTGGAGAAGCGCGAGGGTGGCGCGCAGGTGATCGTCCAGGGCGTGCGCCGCGTGCGGCTGCACGGTCTCACGGAACTATCCGACCACGTGGCGGTGACGGTCGAAGACTTGCCCGTGGTGACCATGCCCGAAGACGGCGAGGAACGGGCCCACGCCCAGGCGTTGCAGCGCGCGAATCTCGAACTCGCGCACGAGATCGCGGCCGTGCTGTCGCCGCAGAACTCGGAGCAACTCTACGAGCAGACGGTCGGCGCCATCGACGACCCGGTGACGCAGATGTACCGCGTCGCCTCCATCGCCCGTCATCTTGAGAACGAGGAGACGCAAGCCATCCTCGGCCTCGACACCGCGCCAGCCTTGTTCGAGCGCATGAACGAGGTGCTGCGGCACGAGCTCAGCGTCACCCAGATGCAACGCGACATTCAGTCGCAGGCGCAGGAGGGCATGGAGCAGCAGCAGCGCGAACACATGCTGCGCCAGCAAAAGCGCGCCATCGAGCAAGCCCTCGGCGAAGACGACGGCGACGACGAGATCAGCGAACTCAAGGAGCAGCTCAAGAACGCCAAGCTGCCGGACGACGTGCGCAAGGAAGTGGATCGGGACTTGCGCCGCTTGCAGAAGATGTCGCCCAATGCGGCGGACTATCAGGTTGCGCGCAGCTATCTCGAACTCGTGGCGGAGCTGCCATGGAACGTCGTCACGGAAGACACCCTGGACCTCAACCACGCCCAAGAGGTGCTTGACGAGGACCATTACGGCCTCGACGACGTCAAGGAACGGATTCTCGAGTCGCTGGCGGTGCTGCAGCTCAACCCAGAGGCGAAGGCGTCCATCCTTTGCTTCGTGGGACCGCCCGGCGTTGGCAAAACCTCGCTCGGCCAGTCCATTGCCCGCGCCATGGGGCGCAAGTTCGAGCGCATGAGCCTGGGGGGCCTTCACGATGAAGCCGAACTGCGGGGGCATCGCCGCACCTACGTCGGCGCCATGCCGGGGCGCATCCTGCAGGCGGTGCGCCGGGCCGGGGTGCGCAATCCAGTGCTGATGCTCGACGAACTCGACAAGCTCGGTCGCGACTTCCGCGGCGACCCGGCGGCGGCGCTGATGGAGATCCTGGACCCGGCGCAGAACAAGGAGTTCCGGGACAACTACCTGAACCTGCCGTTTGATCTGTCGAAGGTGTACTTCATCACCACGGCCAATGCCCTCGATGGCATTCCGCGCCCGCTGCTCGACCGCATGGAGGTGCTGCACCTCACTGGCTACAGCGAGATGGAGAAGCTCACCATCGCCCGGCGCTATCTGATCCCGCGCCAGCGTGACAACGCTGGGCTAGCCGGCGAACAGATCGAGTTCACGGACGAGGCGCTGCGCCACATCGTCCGCCACCACACCCGCGAAGCTGGGGTACGCGAACTCGAACGCACCATCGGTCGCGTGGCGCGCAAGCGAGCGCGACAGATCGTTCAGGCGACGGGCACGGCTACGCAGATCGGTCAGGACGAGTTGATTGAACTTCTTGGCCCGGACCGCTTCAAGTCCGAGAAGGGGCGGGAGAATCTGGGCCGCGGCGTTGCGCCCGGGCTTGCGTGGACGGAGGCCGGCGGCGATGTGCTCTACGTCGAGGCGATGCTGACGCAGAAGGACGAGAAGGTCACGATCACGGGGCAACTCGGCGACGTGATGCGGGAATCGGTGCAGGCGGCGCGCTCCTACATCTGGTCGGCGGCGGAGTCGCTCAACATCGACCGCAGCCGCATCGAGGAGAACGGCATCCACGTACACGTTCCGGCCGGTGCCGTGCCGAAGGACGGCCCCAGCGCCGGCATCACGATGGCCACCGCGCTCGCCTCGCTATACAGCGACAAGGCGGTGCGCGACGACATCGCCATGACCGGAGAGCTCACGCTTTCCGGCCTCGTGCTGCCGGTAGGGGGCATCCGCGAGAAGGTGTTGGCTGCGCATCGCTCCGGCATCCGCCACGTCATCCTGCCCCGCGACAACGAATCCGAGTTCGCCAAGCTGCCGGACATCGTGAAGGAAGAGATGCAGGTTTCCCTGGTGGACCGGCTCGAGGATGCGGTGCGGATCGCGATTCCGGATTTGTAGGGCTCCGAAGGGAGCTGGTGTCCCTGGCGGGCTAGCCTCCGCCTTCGTTGGCCCGGACTTGGGAGAGGGCGAGATGCCGCTCCCGGAAGGGCACGCTTGCGCCCTTTGTGCAGAGCGCTAACGGCCGTCGCTTGGTCGCATTCGCGCCGGCAGGTCGAGTTCCATCGAAGCCCCACCCAAGTCGCTGGTGCCGATGGCGAAGCGGCCTTGGTAGATGGACGTGAGTTCGGCAACTACCGCGAGGCCAATGCCGTGGCCGGGGGCGGCGGTGTCGGCGCGGGCGCCGCGTTCGAGGACGCTGCGACGTTCGGAAGGGGAGATGCCGGGGCCGTCGTCGTCGATGCGAATCTCCACGACGTCGCCGACTGTCCGGGCCCGCACGCGCACCCGCGAGCGGGCGTACTTGTAGGCGTTCTCCATTAGGTTGCCGAGGATCTCCATCAGGTCTCCTTCGTCGAGATGCACTTGCACCTCAGCCGCGTCGATCGCGACGGCCATGCGCTTGTCGGGCCAGGCTCGATCGAGCGCCCGCGCTAGGCGAGTGGCGACGGGCGCCAGGGCGATGGCAGCGCCGGGGGTGCCTTGGCTGGCGGCGGCGCGGGAAAGCTGGTGCGAAACCGCGGCATCCATGCGACTCACCTGTTCGTCGAGCACGTCGCGGCTCGTCGGCCTTAGGTCGCGGAAGGCGTTGCGGAGCACGGCAAGCGGCGTCTTGAGGCCATGCGCGAGGTCGTCCATGGCGCGGCGATAGCGATCGCGACTCGCTCGTTCGTGTTCGACGAAGCGGTTCAGGTTGCGCGCCAGCGGCGCAAGCTCCGCTGGGTAGTCGTCACCGATGCCTTCACTCGCCGCTTCGCTCGCGCGTTCGAGACTGCGCACGCGTTCGGCCATGACGCGAACCGGGCGCAGCCCCCAGCGCAGGGCGGCAAGCTGAATCAGCGCAAACGCCAGCGCGACGGCACCGAACCCAACCGCCATCTGCGTGCGGAAATCGCGCATCTGGCTACCGAACTTGCCGCTCGAGTCGATGATCCACAGCGTCACTTGCATGTCGTCCAAGGATTCCCAGATTACGGTGTAGCCAAGAACGAGACGTTCCGCGTCGGGTTCGCTGATGCCCGCCGCACTTGCCTGCGCCGGTTCGATCAGGGCGAGCGCGGATTCGCCGGGCCCGGGCGTCGCCGGGATGCGGTCGCGGTCCAGCCCGGCAAGGCGCAGGTAGGGCGACTCCCACAGGAGCTCGCCGTCAAGGCTGCGCACGAAGCCGTGCAGGCCCTCGCCTGGTCGGTTCAGGCGTGGGTCGGCGCGAGCGTCGAAGCTCAGGCGATCCGGCGTCTCTTCGGTTGCACTGGTCAGGAGCGCATGGGCCACCGTCCGCAGTTCGTCGTGGGTGCGGTCCAGAAGCGCGCCTCGAAACTGCACGTCGAGCAGCCACCCCACCGCGCCTAGAAAGCCACCGAGCACAAGCAGTGTCACGGCGGTGAGCCTGGCGTGCAGGCTCGGACGCCGGGGAGCGCCGGCTGCCGAAGGAAGGAGCCGCATCGTCATTTCGCCGGCGATGCTGTCGTGACGAAAGCCGCCACGCCTACTCCCGCGCCGCTTCGAAGCGGTAGCCTTGGCCGCGTACGGTGCGGATCGGCCGCTGCGTCCCGTCCGGGTCGATCTTGCGCCGCAACCGACCCACCAACACTTCGATCACGTTGCTGTCGCGGTCGTAGTCCTGATCGTAGAGCCGTTCGGTGAGGTCGGTGCGGGACAGCACGCGTCCGGCGTTGAGCATGAGGTATTCGAGCAGCCGGTATTCGTAGGCGGTGAGGTCCACGTGCGCGCCCTGTGCCGAGACGCTGCGGGTGCGGGTGTCTAACTCGACGCCGCCGTGGCGCAGCGTCGGCGAGGCGTAGCCGGACGCCCGCCGCACCAGCGCGTTCATGCGCGCAAGGAGTTCTTCCATGTGGAAGGGCTTGGTGAGGTAGTCGTCGGCGCCGGCCTCAAGGCCAGCCACCTTGTCCTGCCAGCCACCTCGGGCGGTGAGTATCAGCACCGGTGTCGACACTTCTTCGCTGCGCAGCGTGGCAATGAGGTCGATGCCGTCGAGCTTGGGGAGGCCCAGGTCCACGATCGCCACGTCGTATTCGTACTCGCGACCGTGGTAGAGCCCCTCCTCGCCGTCCGACGCCACATCCACGGCGTGCTGCTGGTCGCGCAGATACTTGTCGATCTGTGCCGCGAGCAGCATTTCGTCCTCGACCAGCAGCACGCGCATGGGCTCAACCCCTCATGGAACCAGACTGGCGGCCTTCCCGACCTCCCTCGCAAGGCCCGTCGTTGCTCTTGGGCGGGGCGATGAGAAAGCCCAGCGTCATTGCAGCGACATGCGGCCCTGGGCATCGACGAACAAGCTCTTCACGCGACCGTCCACGTCGATGCGGATGCGGTAGCCGGGCGCCGGGCGCTGCACCGACTTCGCTGACACCAAGCGCCCGCCGTGCGCCTGTCGAACGATCGCCACGGCGTCCTCTAGGGTGACCTGCTCAACCTTGACCACCGTCTCCTTGACGGCGCGTTTCTTCGGCGGCTCCTTGTCGTCCTTGGCGACGAACCCTTGTGCCGCACCGAAGGCTGGAGTGGCCAGCCATGTGGCCATTAGGAGAGCGATGGCGAAGCGCCTCACTCCCGCGCCGGCCGCGGCGTCACGTCCCGACTTCCGCTTCGTGCGTCCACCTGACCGGTGGCGTTGGCACTTGCGCTCGACCATGACCCCGTCCTTGGGCGGTCTTCGATGCCGACGAGTCTGCGGATTTGCCGTGGCGGCGGCAAGGGCGGTCTCGGTGGCGATGGCTGGGCATGGTGGCGTCGGTGCTTTGCGTGAGTCTCAGATGGGCGCGACTCGCACGCGAACGCGGACGCTGTCGCCAGGGTCTCGGTTCATGCGGGCGGTGTGGGTACGACCCCCGTAGCGATAGGTGACGTCGTAGCCGACGACTTCCTCTTCGAGAGAGATGTCCTCCACCACGCGGCAGATTTCGCGGCGTTCCCATGCGCGCCCCGGGTGCCCGTGGTGACGGTCGTGTTCGCGCGCCATGTCGGCGGCAATGCTGCCGCCGAGCACGGCGCCGACAACGGCACCAACCTGCTTGTTGCGCTTGTTGTGGCCAACCGCATTGCCGATTGCGCCTCCGATCACCGCACCGACGATGGGCGCAGTCCCGGACCGGTGCTGCGCGCGTGCCCGCACGCGCTCGAGCCGACATTCCTCGCGCGGCGTGATGTGGCGCACAAGCTCGTGGACGGGTTCCACATCGATCACCTGGGCCTCGTCGTAGGCAGTGCCCGCCAGTACGGGCGTACCGACACCAACTGCGGCAGCGATGATCACGGCCTGCATCTTCATTGCGCTTCTCCCATGAGTCCGGCTTTGGAACGAGCGCAAGCCTGCATTGGGGTCGCTGAACCGAACCTGAACGGTGACGGCGGGGCCTCCTTTTTTCGGGGAGGGCGCTCCGCTCGCCCCAGCAGGGCCGCACGCAGGGAAGGGCTTGGGCGAAGCTTCCCGTAGGGCTAGAGAGCCGGCGCCGTAGAACGGTGGCGGCTCTTCTACCGCAACGTCACCTTTGCGACCTTGTGGTATTGGTCGAGCGTGACCACCGTGTCGGCGCGGTAGGGGAGGTCGCGCATCATGGCGAGGGTGACGCGGTCGTAGTGCTGGACGAAGCGGTCCACGTCGGCTGCCGTCATGCGTAGTTCCGGGGGCCTTTCTTCCTCTTGCTGCAAGCGCCAGCGACGCACGGCCGCCATGTCGGGGGCTTGCAGATAGACGAGGGATTCGAGCCCCTCGAACAGCTCCGCGTAGGCTGTGGCCAGCGCATCGTTGACGTGGTTGCGCCACGTGGCGTCGGCGTCGCGCTCGCGTTCCAGGCTGTTGACGGGCTTGGCGAGCAACTCGGGCGGCGACGGGCGCGCGCCCACGCACCAGCCTTCGAGCACGACGACATCCACATAGCCGGCCACGGTGCGCGAACCGGTGCGATCGTCCCGCCCCTTGTCGAACACGGGCACGGCAACCTCGCGGGAGTAGGGGAGCGCGTCGAGCACCGAGCGGCAGAGCGCAACGTCGTGGGTGCCCGGTGGCCCCCGAGTCGCCAGCAGCGGATGCACTTGCCGGGCGAGGGCGAGCCGATCTGCACCGGGCAGATAGAAGTCGTCGATGCTGAGCACGCACGTGCTGAGGCCCGAGAGCTCGCCGGCCTGTACCAGCAGCCGACCCAGGGTGGATTTGCCAGCGCCTTGGCCGCCGCCGATGCCGACAAACTGCACGCCTTGCTCATACCAGCGGTCCAGCAACAAGGCTGCCAACTGGCGGTAGTCCTCCGGTGCTCGCGGGTCCAGCGCGCGCCACGTGGAGCGAGCCTCCACCGATGACGTGATGCCGGCGAGCCCAGCTAGCCGCATGGGCTCCTCGTGCGAGGGGAAGCCCCTCCCGCTCGCGCGCCCTTGCGGGCGCGTTGGAAGTTCCGCTGCCGCGGAACTTCTGCGCCCCAATGCCGAAGGGTCCTCCTTCTCTGCGCTCGCGCGCGCTGAGGGCTCCTCATGCGAGGGGAAGCCCCTCGCCCTCCCCCGCGCTGAGGGCTCCTCGGCGTCGCTATCCGGCATTTCAGGCGATCGCCTTGCGGACGGCGGCTTGCCATTCGTCCCGCCAGGCCTTGCGTTGGCGCGAATCCACTTGCGGCGCAAAGCGGTGCCCAGACTGTGTGGTGTCGGAGCGTGCCTCGAGGCCGGAGATCAGCCCGGCACCGAACAGCGCGAGGCGGCCGGCCCCCGCCACGGTGGTCTCGATGTTTGCGGGTCGCTGCACCTCGTGGGCGGTGATGTCGGCGAGGAACTCGCAGAACCAGTCGTTCACCACCATGCCGCCATCGACGCGCAGGTCGTGGATGCCGACGCCTTCCGTCGCCATGGCGGCAAGGAGGTCGGCCACCTGGAAGGCTATGCCCTTGAGTGTCGCCGTGATGATCTGGTCGGGGCCGGTGTCCAGTGTCAGGCCCGTCACGAGACCACGAGCGTCTGGCTCCCAATGCGGTGCGCCGAGGCCCGTGAACGCTGGCACGACCACGACGCCGTCGGTGTCGCCGCCTATGCGACGGGCGGCGTCCTCGGTCTCGGCGGCGCTGACGATCAGGCCGAGCCGGTCCCGCAGCCACTTCACCGCGACACCGGCGTTGAACACGCTGCCCTCGAGTGCATAGGCGCTCGCGCCGCCGATGCGACTAGCGACGGTGGTCAGGAGCTTCGAGGTGGCGTGAACGGGCGTCGTTCCTGTGTGCGCGAGCAGGAAGCAGCCGGTACCGAACGTGCACTTGGCCTCGCCTGCGCGCGTGCAGCCTTGTCCGGCGAGGGCGGCTTGCTGGTCTCCCGCCACGGCGCGAATCGGGATCGCGGTGCCGAACCACTCGGGGTCCGCGATGCCGAAGTCGCCCACCGTGTCGGCAAGGCTGGGCAGCAGGGGCCTTGGAATGTCGAGATAGTCGGCGAGCGTCTCGCTCCACTCGTGCCGCTCGAGGTCGTAGAGCATGGTGCGCGAGGCGTTGGTGGCGTCGG
Source organism: Gammaproteobacteria bacterium (assembly GCA_009837725.1). Classification (GTDB taxonomy): domain Bacteria; phylum Pseudomonadota; class Gammaproteobacteria; order Pseudomonadales; family Azotimanducaceae; genus VXYL01. The sequence continues at coordinate 9,812 of VXSY01000224.1, forward strand.
TGACGTGACTGTGACCGCCTGTGAGGCGGGAGATGAGAAAGGTGTCCACGGTGCCAAAACGCAACTCGTTCGCCTCGGCACGCCGGCGCATGTCGCCGACGTCGAGCATTCGCGCCAGCTTTGTGGCCGAGAAGTAGGGGTCAACCACCAACCCGGTGGTAGCGCGGACTTCGGCTTCCATGCCGTCGGCGACGATGCGGCGACAGTGGTCGGCGGTGCGACGATCCTGCCAGACGATGGCGGGGCACACGGAGCGACCGCCTTCCGCCTCCCACAGCAACGTCGTCTCACGCTGGTTGGCGATGCCGATGGCGTCGATCCGGCTCGCATCGACGCCGGCATCCGCGATCGCCCCGCGGCCGGCGGCGAGGGTCGTCTGCCAGATGGCTTCCGGGTCTTGCTCCACCCAGCCGGGCTGTGGGTAGGAGGCGTCCAAGGCATGCTGCGAACTGCCGATGGCACGGCCTTGCGCGTCGAACACCACCGCGCGTGAGCTCGATGTGCCTTGATCGATGGCAAGCACGTACGCCATGCCGTTCCCAGGCCCTCCCAAAGCTGCCGGACATTAACGCCCGAATCCGCCTCGTTCAAGCCACCACAAGACCCGCCTGGCAGGCGCCCGGGGCGGCCACGCAACCGGCCAGGAAGTTGCTGACGGTTTATCCACCGCGAAGCCACGAGTTAAGCACGGCTTGCCCGCTTGTAATGCACCCCAAACCGCAGTATGTTGGGGTTCAGATGCCGCCAAAGCCCCATATCTTGTGTCTCGGGCATTTTCGGGAGAGAGCGGGGCCGCGGCGGAGAGCCTTCAATCGGCGGGGCTGCATCAGCCGCATGACGCGGAGCACTGATCGGAATCCCACCGAGTTTGGGCGTAGTTGGGGGAGAGGGCGGTCTGGCCGGAGGAAATCCATCATTTCGTTCGTCGGTTGGCGCCATCGTTTTTTCATGGGATACTGTACGCATAGACAGTATCCTGGCTAGAAGAGGTCTTTGAGGGCAGCCCATGGAGTCCGACACCGGGTCCGGAATCACCGACACCACAGCCGCCGCCGAAGCGGTGCGCAGTCCCCCTCGCGAGCTGTCGCCAGCCATAGCCGCCACCGCACCGGGGCAGCTTCGCGTCATCAAGCGCAACGGCGCAGTCGTCGTGTACGACGACGACAAGATCCAGATTGCCCTCACCAAGGCATTCCTCGCCGTCGAGGGTGGCACGGCGGCTGCCTCGTCGCGGATTCGCGAGTTGGTGGCGAATCTTTCCGGTGTCGTAACCGCCACCTTCCATCGCCGCCTGCCGTCCGGTGGCACCATCCACATTGAGGACATCCAGGACCAGGTCGAGCTCGCGCTGATGCGCTCCGGCCAGCACAAGGTCGCGCGCGACTACGTGCTGTATCGAGAGGAACGGGCCCGGGTGCGGGCGGCCAAGGACATCACACCGCTGCCCGAAATCCACATCACGGACGCCGACGGCGAGCGCCGCCCCCTGCCCTTGGCGCGCATTCGCACGCTGGCAGATGAAGCCTGCGCCGGGCTCGACGACGTAACGCCCGGCCGCATCATCGAGGAGGCCCTCGCGAACATGTACGACGGCATTTCCGCCGCCGACGTGGCCACCAGCCTCATCATGACGGCACGCACGCTCGTGGAAGAGGAGCCGAACTACACCCACGCTGCGGCGCGGCTGCTGCTGGACCGGCTTCGCAGTGAAGCGCTCTCCTTCCTGGGTGTGCGCGAGCAGGCGACGCAGGCGGAGATGACGGAGGTCTATCCCCAGGCGCTGGCGGCGTTCGTGGACCGCGGCATCGAGCTCGAGTTGCTTGCACCGGAACTCAAGCGCTTCGACATCGCCCGGCTCGGCGCGGCGCTGAAGCCGGAGCGGGACCTGGAGTTCACCTATCTCGGCCTGCAAACGCTCTACGACCGCTATTTCATCCACTGGCAGGACACCCGCTTCGAGTTGCCGCAGGTGTTCTTCATGCGTGTGGCGATGGGCCTGGCGACGCAGGAGGACGACCGCGAGGCGCGTGCCATCGAGTTCTACAACCTGCTTTCCTCGTTCAGCTATCTGTCTTCGACGCCGACGCTGTTCAACGCCGGCACGCTGCGCTCGCAGCTTTCGTCCTGCTACCTCACCACGGTCTCCGACGACCTAGACGGCATCTACAGCGCCATCCGCGACAACGCCCTCTTGTCGAAATGGGCTGGCGGCCTCGGCAACGACTGGACCCCGGTGCGGGCGCTCGGTGCCTACATCAAGGGCACCAACGGCAAGTCACAAGGGGTGGTGCCGTTTCTGAAAGTGGTCAATGACACCGCCGTGGCCGTGAACCAGTGCTTCGCGCCCGACACGCGCGTGCACACAGCCGAAGGCATCAAGGCGATTCGCGATGTCACCACCGACGACCTGGTGCTGGGCCGGCGGGGCGAATACCGCCAGGTGCTGAAGACCATGACGTACAACCAGACCGACGCCATGGTAGAGGTAGACGTCAAGCACGCCGCGGCGCCACTTTGCGTCACGGCTGGCCATCCGGTGTGGGCCATTCAAGGCGTTCCGAACGGCCAATCGGTGGACCGCACCCTCGGCTGGCTCGCCAAGGGCAAGGTGCGTCCCGCGTGGGTGGAGGCGGGCAACCTCCGCACGGGCGACTACGTGGCGCAGGCGATCCCGCAGGAGATCGTCCCTGTCGCCGGGCTCGATGATGACACGGCGCGTCTGTACGGCATCCTGCTCGGCGACGGCCACTGCTCTGAGGACGGCTCTGAATGGAGCGTCGGCGGCAAGCCGGACGCCGGCCATGTCGCCTTCGTGCAGTCGTATCTCGAAGGCCGGGGCATTCATTATTGGATGACCGATCGCGACCGCCCGGAATGCCGCATCCACTGGGCGGCCAGCATGGGCCTCAAGCGCGACGGCACCACCGGCCACTCGGTTCCGGGGCGGCCGGCGCTGCCGCTCAGCCGCGAGGACCTTTACGACGGCGATGGCAACAGGCGGATCGCCCGACGCTTTTCGCACCTGCCGGAAACGCACACGCTGAGCGTCATCGAGGGCCTGCTTGAAATGCAAGGGAAGGTGCACCGGGGCAAGGAGATCCTCTTCACGAGTGCCTCGGAGGAGCTGGCCGAGGGCGTGCGCTACCAGATGCTGCGGCTCGGCGTTCCCACCGCCGGCGCAAGGACGCCTGGCGTGTCACGGTTCCATGCGACGGAGTGTCACGAGGTCCGCATCCCCGCCGTGCGCGCCATCGCCCGCCGGATGAACTGCCAAGCCTTGACGAAGCGCGATTGGGTGCCGCTTGGCAACTGGTTGTTCAGCCCAGTGCGCGGCGCGAGCGCCATGGCGCCGACGCCCTTCGTGTGCGATCTCAAGGTGGAGGGCGATGAGTCCTACATGACCACCGCCGCGCTGGCGCACAACGGTGGCAAGCGCAAGGGTGCGGTGTGCGCTTACATCGAAACGTGGCATCTCGACATCGAGGAGTTCCTGGAACTGCGCAAGAACACCGGCGACGACCGGCGCCGCACGCACGACATGAACACCGCCAACTGGGTGCCGGACCTGTTCATGAAGCGGGTGTTCGAGGACGGCGACTGGACCCTGTTCTCGCCCTCTGACGTGCCGGACCTGCACGATCTCTACGGCGCCGCCTTCGAGGCGCGCTACAGCGCCTACGAGGAGATGGCAGAGAAAGGCGAGATCAAGCTGCACAAGAAGGTGCGCGCCCAGTCGCTGTGGCGCAAGATGCTCTCGATGCTGTTCGAGACGGGGCATCCTTGGCTTACCTTCAAGGACCCGTGCAACATCCGTTCGCCGCAGCAGCACACCGGCGTTGTGCATTCCTCCAACCTCTGTACGGAGATCACGCTCAACACGTCCGACGACGAGATTGCGGTGTGCAACCTGGGTTCGGTGAACCTGGCTCGGCACATCGAGGACGGCAAGCTCAACGACCGCAAGCTGCGCAAAACCGTGCGCACGGCCGTGCGCATGCTCGACAACGTCATCGACATCAACTACTACGCCGTGCCGCAGGCGCGCAAGTCGAACATGCTGCACCGCCCGGTGGGGCTCGGCATCATGGGTTTCCAGGACGCCCTCTACAAGCTCGGCGTCCCCTACGGTTCCGACGAGGCGGTGCAGTTCGCCGATCGCTCGATGGAGTCGGTGTCCTGGTATGCCATCGACGCGTCGTCGAAGCTCGCGCGCGAGCGCGGCAGCTATGCCTCCTTCGAGGGCTCGCTGTGGAGCCAGGGCGTGCTGCCCATCGACTCGCTGCAGCGGCTGCAGGACCGGCGCGGCAAGGAACACCTGGAAGTGGACCTTTCCACCACCCTCAACTGGGAGAAGCTGCGCAATCGCGTGCGCGCCGGCGGGATGCGCAACTCCAACGTCATGGCCATCGCCCCGACGGCCACCATCGCCAACATCGCCGGCGTGTCGCAGTCCATCGAGCCGACCTATCAGAACCTGTTCGTCAAGTCGAACCTCTCGGGCGAGTTCACCGTCGTCAATCCCTACATGGTGCGCGACCTCAAGAAGCTTGGCCTCTGGGACAAGGTGATGGTCAACGACCTCAAGTACTACGACGGCTCGCTGGCGGCCATCGACCGGGTTCCGTCGCACATCAAGGAGCTCTATGCCACCGCCTTCGAGGTGGAGCCGCGCTGGCTGGTGGATGCCGCTTCCCGACGCCAGAAGTGGATCGACCAGGCGCAGTCGCTCAACCTCTACATCGCCAACGCCTCCGGCAAGAAGCTCGATGTGACCTATCGCATGGCATGGCTCCGGGGACTGAAAACCACCTACTACCTGCGCGCCTTGGGTGCCACCAGCACGGAGAAATCCACTCTCGACAAGGCAGATGCCCTGAACGCGGTGGATGCGGTGGGTGCCGATGCGGGTCTCGCCGCCGTCACTGCGCCGGCGGTGGCCGCAGCCTCGTCCAGCGCTCCGGTGCTTTCCGGCGAGCCGGCGCCCGCGCCGGAGGCCTGTTCCATCGACGATCCGGACTGCGAGGCCTGTCAGTGAAGGCGCTCCAAGGCCAGCCCAGCAATAGCGCCGGGAAAGCGCCAGCAAAGCCGGGCCCCGGCCGCAAGCTGGCCCTGTCGGCGACCATCGGCCCGGGCCCGAAGCTGTGTCAGCACGGCCTAGCGCTCGTCAATCATGGCGACTGCCTCGACGTCATGCGCCGGATGCCGGCGGATTTCGTGGACTTGATTGTCACCTCGCCACCCTATGCCGACGCTCGCGCCCACACCTACGGCGGCATTCCGCCAGACGCATATGTGCCGTGGTTCGTCGAGCGGGCGGTCGAGATGCACCGCGTGCTGAAACCCACCGGCTCCTTCGTGCTCAACATCAAGGAGAAGGCGGTGGACGGGGAGCGCCACACCTATGTGCTCGAACTCATCCTCGCGCTCAAGCGTGAGGTGGGCTTTCGCTGGGTGGAGGAATACATCTGGCACAAGACCACCTCCGCACCGGGCAAGTGGAAATACCGCTTTCGCGATGCGTGGGAGCGGCTTTTGCACTTCAGCAAGTCGGCGGACGTGAAGATGAACCAGCAGGACGTTCGGGTGCCGGTGGGGGACTGGACCCGAACCCGCCTGCGCAACATGAGCGCCAACGACCGCGTGCGGCGCGAATCAGGCACGCGCTCGCAAGTGGGGCGTCGCATCTCGGCTTGGACCGACCGCAAGCTCGTCTATCCGTCGAACGTGCTGCACCGACCGCCGGTGTGCCACAACACGGGGCACAGCGCCGCGTTCCCGGAGTGGATGCCGGAGTTCTTCATTCGGCTGTTCACGGACCAAGGCGACGTGGTGCTGGATCCATTCCTCGGCAGCGGCACCACCTTCCGCGTCGCCCAGGCCCTCGGCCGCCATGCCGTGGGCATCGACTCGGACAGCGATTGTCTAGATCGCTTTCGGGAAGCCATGCAGGACGAAGCTCTCTCCGAGGAGCCCCTCGAAGAAACATTGCGCGCTGCCAACACCAACTGAACGACTTGACGCAGGAGAGCATCATGCTGACCTGGGACGAATATCACGAAAGCGAGCCGAGCATGCCTCCGCCGGCTCCGCCGCCCGCTCCGGAGACGGTGGAGCCGGCCCTGCCGGCGCGGGCGCGTTCGGAGCCGCTCGAAGTCGAAGACCGAGAGCTCGTTTCGCTGCCACCCCACATCGCGGTGCCAGCATCGGACGCGCTTTCTCGGCCAGCCCTGCCAGAACAGCCGACGCCGCCGGCGGCTGCGCCGGCTCGCGAGACCCCTCCCAAGGTGAGGCAGGTGCAAGCGGTCGGGCCCGAAGACAGGAGTTCCGCGCCCGCGGGGCTTCGGGCGCACGAGTCCACCGAAAGGGTGACCGTGGATCAGAAGCAGATGATCAACTGCCGCGCCGACCTCAACCAGCTCGTGCCGTTCAAGTACGACTGGGCCTGGCAGAAGTACCTCGACGGCTGCGCCAACCACTGGATGCCGCAGGAAGTGAACATGACGGCGGATGTGGCGCTGTGGCGCTCCGACGACGGCCTCACGTCCGACGAACGTCTTGTTGTCAAGCGCAGTCTGGGCTTTTTCTCCACCGCCGACTCGCTGGTGGCGAACAACCTCGTGCTCGCCATCTACCGGCTCATCACCAATCCGGAGTGTCGCCAGTATCTGCTTCGGCAGGCGTTCGAGGAGGCCATCCACACCCACGCCTACCAATACTGCATCGAGTCCCTCGGCATGGACGAAGGCGAAATCTTCAACATGTACCACGAG
>VXSY01000095.1 GCA_009837725.1 Gammaproteobacteria bacterium
ATGGCACCATCCCATTATCCCACGAGGCAGACTTTGTTCAGAGCTTCCCTAGCGTGTCGTTGGGGTTACTCGACCCCGGCCATTTGCTGCCTGCCGCGTTGCTGCACCTTGAGGCGGCGTTCGGCGACGACTTCCGGCGGCGGGCTTGTGTGGCGGCGGTTCATTTCGGTCTCGTAGGTCATGGCGTCGCCTAGGGCGAGGTCGAAGCCTCGGTCGATGAGGCTCTTGTACTCGAACATGGCTTCCGGGACGCAGGAGAGCATGTCGCTGGCCAAGGCTTGGGCGCTTGGCAGGAGCTCTTCCGGGGCAACGACACGGTTGACGAGACCCCATTCCAAGGCGCGTTCGGCGCTGAGGTAGTTGCCGGTGAGGGAAAGCTCCTTCGCGCGGTTTACGCCGACGAGGCGCGAGAGCCTCTGCGACAGTCCCCAGCCAGCCAAGAGGCCAACGCGGGCATGGGTGTCGGCAAAGCGGGCGTTGGGCGTGGCGATGAGGATGTCGCAGGCCAGGGCAATCTCGAAGCCACCGGTGACGGCAACGCCGTTGATCGCGCCGATGATGGGCTGGCGCAGGGTTCGCATCAGTTTGGGCGGATCGGGCAGTTCCGCTGTCGGTTGGCGGGATCGCCCTGGGTCGCCCATTTCCTTGAGGTCCAACCCGGCACAGAAGGCGCGGCCCGCGCCGGTGAGGACGACGACGCGGGTGTCGTGGTCGCGGCGAAGGTCGGCGAACGTGTCCGCCAGGGCGGTGCGAAGTTCCATCGACAGCGCGTTCATCTGTTCCGGACGGTTGAGGGTCAGCGTGGCGATGCCGCCCTCTCGTTCCACCAACAGTACAGGTTCCGCCATGTCCTCCGCCTCCACTTGATCCACTGCCTGCTCTGGTGCCGAACCCGCCGCAAACACGCCTTAGGAGTTTTCGCGCTAGCGAAAACTCCCAACGCGCCCGTCAGGGCGCGCGGGCGCACTATCGACCGGTGAAGTTCGGCTTGCGGCGCTCCAGAAACGCTTTCACGCCCTCCTCGAAATCCTCGCTGGCGAAGAGGCCATTGAGATGCACCATCAGGTGGTCCACCGCGGTGTCGTAGGACTCTTCGAGGCCCATGCGCATCATGCGCTTGGTGGTCTGCACCGCCATCGGGGCGTTGTCGGCGATCTCTTCGGCCCACTGCATGGCCGTGGGCATGAGTTCCTCGCTGGTGACGACGGTGTTGACGAGGCCAATGTCGAGTGCCTCCTGGGCGTCGACGGTGCGGCCTCGGTAGTAGAGCTCCGCTGCCTTGGCCCATCCAATCAAGCGCGGCAGCAGCCAGGTGCCGCCACTCTCCGGCACGACGTTTCGCTTCGCCGTTACGGCCGCCATCTTGGCGGAGTCGGCGGCGATGCGGATGTCGGCGAGCAGGGTCATGTCCATGCCGTAGCCAGCCGCCGCGCCGTTGACCGCGCACACCACTGGGGTGTCGATGTTCCACATGACATTGATGGGTGCATCGCGCAGATCGAAGAGCTGGCGCGGTCGATTGCTGCCGCGGGGCTCGTTGCGGCTGCCAATGCCCCCCTCGCCAACGGCTTGTAGATCGAGACCAGAGCAGAAGCCGCGCCCGGCGCCGGTGAGGACGATGCAGCGGATGTCGGGGTCCTTGTTCGCCTCCACGAGCTTCGCGGACAGCTCCGAGAGCATGTCGCGGCTGATGGCGTTCAGTCGCTCCGGCCGGTTGAGGGTGAGAACGAGGATGCGATCCTTCTGCTCGACAAGGAGTTCCGGCGTGTTGGACGCGCTGATCGTCATGCTTTTTTGGCTCCGCGTTGGCAATGGGCTTACGTGTGTGGCGGCAAGTCTATACTGCCCGCCTTCTTGGCGACGGATGGGCTGTCGGTGGGAAGGCACCCTGCCTTCCCTAACGCCGATAGGCGTTCCTTTGCCAAATGGCACGCCTGACGGCCTGCCAGGGAAGGCAGGATCCCTTCCCCCGAAGGTCCGTCAATGCACTAGGTCGGAGATTCAAGACTTGCGACGCATCCACGTCACCGGCAACAGCAGTTCCGGCAAAAGCACATTTGCGGCGGCGCTCGCCGATGCCATCGGGGCGGAGTTCGTGGAACTCGATGCACTCAACTGGCTGCCGGATTGGGTAGGGCTCAACGCGACCGATCCGGACAAGCTGGTGCGCCGCTTCGCCGATGCCACCAGCGGCGATACGTGGGTGGCAGCCGGTTCCTACATGACCTTCGCCCAGCAGGCATTTTGGTCGCGCCTCGACACCGTGATCTACCTCGACTTGCCGATGCCGCTTCTCGTCTGGCGCGTGCTGCGGCGCTCGTGGCAGCGCTGGCGGAGTCAGGAACTCCTCTGGGGCACCAACGTCGAGAACTTCTGGAAGCACCTGGCGGTATGGCGCGGAGAGGAGTCCCTCGTCTGGTGGATCGTCACCCAGCACGCCCACAAGCAAAGGCGCCTTTTCGATCAGGTGGCCGATCCGCAATGGCGACATGTCCGCTTCATACGCCTCAAATCCACGCGGGAAATCGGCGCGTTCCTGGCGGCCTGTCGGACCTCGCAGCGCCAGGAGCCAGCGCCGTAGAGGCTGATAGCCGTAGCTGGGAGCGAACGCGAGCAGGAAGGCCAGCAGTTCGTGCCAGCGAACCGCCGACGCACCCTTCAGGGTGCGCTGGTGCGGGTGCAGGCTGAAGCGGCTAACCTACGCTCCGCCTCTTCCTGAAGCGCCCATTCGGGATCGCTCAGCGGCAGCATTTGCGTCGCCGGCTCCGCCCGCTTCGCCTCCGGACTCCGCCAGCGCCTTGCGGGTAGCCTCGTATTGCGACTTGCTGATGCGGTATTGGGCATAGAACATCGCCGCGATGACGCCGGGAATGATGGCGAGGGGGGAATCCACCATGCCGAGCCACCAGATCACATCGGCTTCCACCTCTCCCGGCTGCGCCTTTTCCGGAAACGCCATCCAGGCGAGGGCCAGCGCTGCGAGTCCGTGGCCGAGGGAGGCGTCGAGCTTGGCGAAAAACGTTCGCGCCGAATACAGCACGCCTTCCTGGCGCACGCCGTAGCGGGCGGCGTTCTCGTCGGCGATGTCCGCGAGTGCAGACATCACGCTGATGTTCAGGATGCTTCCCGACACCGCACCGAGGGCCGTGAAGCCGGCGATGCCCCAGAACAGCCAGAAGGTGCCGTTGTCGGGGAACCAGCCGACGAGTCGCAGGACGACCGGCATCGCGGGGAAGACGGAGAGCATCAGCGCCGTGGCGACGATGGTGGCGCGCTTGTCGAACCAGCTGTGAATCCGCGCTGACAAGGTGAAGCCGCCGAGATACCCCGCAAACGAGCCAATCAGCAGGATGTTGGCGAACTCATTGGCGGAGAGTTCCCAGTAATACACCGTCATATAGGCTTGGAGCGCGCCGCGTACGCCGAGCATCAGCGACAGGGCGAACAGGGCAATCATCAGGAACAGGTAGTTGCGGTTGCTGAACGCCTTGAAGAGATCGCGGAAGAAGTCCATGGCGCCGAACCGGGCCTGGCCTTCGGCCGGCTGAGGCAGGGTCGGAATCCGGTCCCGTGTAAACCACGCCGATGCGGAAAGCACCACGAAGATGGCTGTGGCGTTGGAGAACGACAGCGCATTGTAGGAGTCGGGGTTGAGCAGTGCGTTGCTGTACTCGATCGTGACGGCGAAGAAGACGAGGGTGTTGACCTTGTGTACCGGCGGTCCGCCGAGCCAGCCGAAGAAGTTGTTGTAGGACATGATCTTGGTGCGCTCGTAGTACTCCTTCGACAGTTCGCCGCCCATGGCGAGGTGAGGCACGTGATAGACCGTCATGAAGGTGCGCAGCATGATCGACCAGAGAAGGAACCACGAAAACAGCGTCAGGCCGTGAACGTCCGGCGGATTGAAGACGCACCAAAATGAGATCGCGACCGGCAGGGGTGCGATGAGCATGAACGGATGTCGGCGGCCCCACTTCTTCGACCGCCAGCGGTCGGACAGCGAACCCAAGAGCGGATCCGACACCGCATCGGCAAAGATGGAGATGGTCGGCACTAGGCCCGCGAGCAGGACATCGAGCCCAAGCACTTGGTTGTAATAGAACATGCTGAGGACGCCCACGGGGTAGAGCGACAGCGTCTCGGCGGCCGACCCGATGCCGAAGGCGAACCGTGTGCGCGTCGGTACGGTGCGCGGGTCGATGCCCGCGCCGCTGCTCGTCTCGGCCATGTCCCTCCCCGGCGGCGAGGGAACAGCCCCCGCGTGAGCGTGCGGTGCGAACAATGCACGATGTTGAGGGGAAGCGGTAGGGGAGGTTTGCACGGCGCTCGACGTGGACCAAGCTAGGAGCCAGCGCCGCTTCTACGCCGCTGGCTCCTAGCACGCATTCCTCTCCGGAAGACAAAGCGCTTTCGGAAACGCTCCCCGCCTACTCTTGTTACGCTGTCTGTGGTGCCAACGCACCATGTCGACGACTGCCACGCTAGGGGAGGAATGCATGAAATTCGGCGCGCAAGTGAGCTGCTACCGCAACACTTGGGACAGCATCCGCGAGGTTGCGGAAATAATGGACGCAGGGCCTTGGGAGAGCATCTGGTTCGCAGACCACTACCTGCCGCCCCCAGGCCGCAAGGAAGAGGAACACCTGACGGCGCACGAGGCGTTCACGGTCGCCGCTGCCGTCGCCGGCATCACCTCCACGCTGCGGATCGGCCATCTCGTGCTCGGCAACACGTACCGCAACCCCGGCCTCACCGCCAAGATGGCCGGCACCGTCGACCACATCTCCCACGGCCGCTTCGTGCTCGGCATCGGCGCTGCCTGGTTCGAGCGCGAGCACGAGGCGTACGGCTGGGATTTCCCGAGCATGAAGGAGCGCCAGGATCGCTTCGAGGAGGCGGCGCAAATGCTGCGGGCCCTGTTCCACGACAGCCGCGCATCCTTCGACGGCAGCTACTACACCCTCGAAGACGCACCGCTTTCGCCCGGCAGCTACGACGCACCCATCCCCATTCTCGTCGGTGGCACGGGTGAGAAGCGCACCCTTCGCACCCTGGCCCGCTACGGCGACGTGATGAATCTCGACGGCTGGGCTGGCGGCCCGATGACGAAGGACTATTTCCACCACAAGGTGAGCGTCCTCAACGCCCACTGCGAGGCCGAAGGACGCGACCCGAGCGAAATCCGCCACACCGTCCTCATGCCAACGATGGTCACGGACGACAGCGCTGCCGCCGAGGCCTTCATGCGCGGTCGCCGCTTGGGCGAGGGCACTGCCGCCGGCCCGAAGAGCTACGTGATCGACCGCATCGGCGAAATCGTCGGGGCCGGCGCCGATGAGATCATGATCGGCGGCATTCCGACCGAGGACGTGGACCAGTACCACCTCGTTGCGGAAGAGGTGCTGAGTCAGTTCGCGTAGTCGCAATGGACATACGCTCCTTTCGTTCCACGCGGTCTGTGTAGGAGTTCGCCTGTCACGAACGTAGGCCGAAGGAGCGTGTGTCCAACGGGAGCCGGGAGCCATGCAACACGAAGCCCTGATGGGTACCTACACGCACCGCGATGCCGAAGGCATCTACCGTGGCCTGTTCGACGACGAGACGGGCCAGTTCGAGACATTGGAACTCCTCGCCGCCGTCGCCAATCCGGCCTTCCTCGCATTGCGCGATGGCATGCTGTTCGCGGTCAACGAGCAGGTCGACGGCGGCGTGTCGGCGTTCCACCGCGAGCATGGGCGCCTGAACCTCGTCGGCGCAGAGCCGAGCGGCGGTTCCCTGCCGTGCCACATCAGCGCCGGTGCCGACTGGGTCGCGGTCGTCAACAACGGATCCGGCAGCGTGACCCTGTTTCCAACCGCGGACGGCCGCCTGCAGGCGATGTCGGACCTGCGCCAGCACGAGGGCACCGGACCGAACGCGGCACGTCAAGCGAGCGCGCACCCGCACGAGGTGTACCCGATCGGCGAGTCGGCGCTGCTGGTGCCGGACCTCGGCACGGACCATCTGCACATCTACGATGTTGCCGGTCAGCGCCTCCGCGAGCGCCGTGCCATCGCGCTCGAGCCCGGTTCGGGTCCACGCCACGCAAAGCGCCATCCCTCGAAGCCGGTGCTCTACGTGCTGAGTGAACTCTGCAACGCGATTGACGTCCTGACTTGGCCAGACCTCGAATCCATCCAGCGCGTCGACACGCTGCCCGCCGATTTCGAGGGCGAGAGCACCACGGCGGAGATCGTCGTCGCACCGGACGGCGGTTTCGTGCACGCATCCAACCGGGGCCACGACAGTATCGTTACGTTCGCCGTCGACGATTGGGGCCGGCTGTCGACGCCGGGTTTCGTGCCGACGCTGGGCCAGCATCCACGCTATTTCTGCCTCGACCCATCGGGCGGCTGGCTGCTGGTGCTCAACCAGGACTCGGACAATGTGGTGGTGTACCGCATCGACGGTGGCCGACCACGCGATGCGGTCTGCAAGGCGCCGGCGCCGATGCCGGTATGCCTGCTGTGGGACGACCGCCAGGAGTAGCAAAGCCGGTGGCCATGGTCGCGCCTGGATGTCACACAACCGGTCGTCAATACGGGTTCGCTTCGAACGATGCCTCGCAATGCGCGACAGTGGCCGGGTCGACGGCGACCTCGTCGTTCCAATCGCGTGTGTCGAACCAGTGCGCTCGGCGCTCGGCGAGCCAACCGCTGGTGCGGTGGTGCGCGATCCAGCCGTTGAGGAAGTTCGCCGCGTCGGCGTCGCCCTTGCGCAAGGCAATGGCCTCCGGCACGCGATTGAAGAGTTCATCGAAGGGGCGGCGAAGGGCATCGGCGTTCGCACCCAGCCACCGCGAGGCCTTCACCTGATCCACGGCAGCCGCATGTACCTCGCCGGCGAGAAGCGCTCCGAGCAGATCCGCGTCCGAATCGAAGGTTCGGAGGGTAGCCTTGCGGAAGTGTTCGGCGACCGCCTGGGCCGGCACCGTGCCTGCTCTGGCGCCGAAGACGACATCGGCACTGTCGAAGTCGTCAGGCGCTGCCAGTCCAACGGTCCGGGACCGGTTCGCGACAACCGCCGTGCCGAACTCGGAGTATGGAATGGTGAAATTCACCAGCAGCCCGCGCGCCGGCGTTATGCCCATGCCGCTGACGACCAGGTCGAACTCCTCCTCGATCAGCGCGGGGACGATGTAGTACCAGTCGGTGCGAACGAACTGAATCCGCACGCCAATGTCGTCGGCGAGTTGGCGCGCAACGTCCACCTCATAGCCAATCAACTCGCCGTTCGCGCCGCACATCACCCACGGCTCGAACAGGCTCATGCCGACCTTGAGCAATCCACGACGGCGGATCGTGTCGACGACGCCGTGGCCCATGGGCCAGTCGTGGAGCGCCGCTTCCTCGGCTTCTGATCTCTCGTACCCGCGCCCCTCGGAAGGCGCGGTCAGCAGCAGGCTGACGGTCGTGATGGCGAGGGCTAGCGTTCGCTTCATTCTGGTGTTCCTTGCAGCTCGCTGGATTGGCAAGAAACCTACCACGGAACATGACCTTCTTCGACTGGAGGACATAGATAATCCACCAATTCGCTTCGGCGAACACGGTTTCTTCCCTATGCTGCTCGCGGCGCTGTCTCACACAAGCAGCGGTCGAGGCAGTGGCCCTGAAGGACCGCCATCCTCGCTGGCCACCAGAGGGTCCCGCGGGCCGCCCCAAATCAGCACCGTTACCGCGCCCCTTCCCTGCCACGGATAGGGTCCGTCTTGCCGGGAGACGGCTGGTTGCACCTTCGGGCCCTAGGTTGCTTTGCCTTCGGCGCGAGGAGCGCGCGAGTATCTACCTTCGCCGATGCAGGACCCGAGTCCGCTATACCTGTAGCGAGCGGTGCAATGCATCGAACACCTCGATCACCCGACGCAGGTCCTCGAGCTCCTCGCGACTTGCATTGCCGGTCTTGCGACGGATGTTCAACTCCCGGCGAAAACGATCCGCGAGCTGAAGCACTGCCACCGCAGTGAGTTCGTCAGCCTCGTGCAGCTTGACGACCTTCTCGACCGCAGAAGCAATCATGTGGCTGCGCCGCTTGGCCAATGCCGCCCGCTGTTCCATGAACTGCTCGAGTACCCCGCCTTGAGCCATCGGGTCGCCCTCCTACCCTTGCCGCCGGCACATGCGTCGATTGGCTACGCTACGAGCTGGCGCATCCGCTGCGGATTGCGTTCACGAGGCTGCGGCAGCGGAATGCACCGAATTCGGATGCGGCGGTGCTCGAATGGGGCAATGGCGACACGCTCGTCATCCGAGAGTCAAGCGGCCGTGCGACCCACCGAGTGTCCGCTGCGTCGCTTCGGATCGGCGTCCTTAGGTGCACAAGTCCCATGGCCGATGAACCTATAGGAAGCCACGGAAAGATGCGCCTATCAGATGATAGGGATGACGCTCCAGACCGCCCTGTGACCGGCTGCCCCGTCGCCCCTTTTCTCGTCCACGCCCAGTGAATGCAAGCCCGAAGGGCAGCGGATCGCGCAGCGCACTGCCGATGCGCCCGTTGGGGCGCGCTGGTGTGCCGTCGCGTAGAACATTGGCTACCCTGCACTTCGGCAACATGGGTAGTACGTGATGAAGCTCAAGGATCGAGTGTGCATCGTGGTCGGCGCCGGGCAGACGCCTGGCGAAACCATCGGCAACGGCCGCGCAGCGGCAATCATCTACGCTCGCGAGGGTGCGACGGTGCTGCTGGTGGACAGTATCGAGGAGCGCCTCGCCGAGACCGAAGCGATGATTGCGAAGGAGGAGGGCGATGCCGTCTCCTTCGTCGCCGATGTCAGTTCCGAAGCTGGCTGCAAGGCGATCAGTGACCACGCCGTGGAGCGATTCGGACGCATCGACACCCTGCACTACAACGTCGGCAAGAGTCAGGGCGATGGCGAGGTGGCGGGGCTTGCCGTCGAAAACTGGTCCGACATCATGAACCTCAACCTCACCGGCTACTACCTCACCTGCAAGCACGCGCTGCCGGTCATGCGCGCCCAGCGCTCCGGCGTCATCATCGGCATCTCGTCCATGGCCGCCCACGGCGCCCACGGCAACATGACCTACGGCGTGTCGAAATCCGGCATGAACTCCCTCACCAAGTCCATGGCCATCGACAACGCCCGCTACGGGATCCGTGTCAATGCCATCATGCCGGGCCTCATGGACACCCCCATGGCCATCGAACGCCGCGCCAGCGAACAGAACCGATCCCGCGAGGAAATCCGCGCCGAACGCGCCCGCCAAGTGCCGCTCCTCAGACAGCAAGGCAGCGGCTGGGACGTGGCCAACGCCGCCCTGTTCCTCGCCTCAGACGACGCCAGCTACATCACTGGCATCTGCCTGCCGGTGGACGGGGGGCTCTCGGCACGGGGCTGACGGAAGCCAAGCATCCGAGTCGTTGCATTCGTTCGCGATGGGTCACGCCAACGATTGAGCGAGCATGTAGCGATTGCCGTCGGGGTCGGTGAAGGTTGCGAGCCGAACCATGCCGGGAATCTCCGTCGTGTCCCCCTCGAACGACACGCCCTTGGCCTCCAACTCGGCGCGAGCCGCGTGGATGTCGTGCACTCCAAACACAGGCGTCGTGCCCGGCCCGAGCGCGTCCCCGTCCTGGTTGAGGCCAATGCTGACGCCCTTGGCAGGCGCGCTTCCGCCCAGCCGGCCTCGGGGGCCCGGAACAGTTCCTCGAAGCCGAGCTTGTCGGCAAACCATGCCAGTGAAGCGTTGAGATCCTTCACCGGCGTGGACAGGGTTATCGTACCGTCGTAGTCGGGCATGGTTGCTCCTGGCTTTGAGTTGCGGGCGGCGCAGCGGCGTGCGTTGGACGCAAGTGTGCCGCGCTCGTGGCGGTGTTGCGGAGTTTCGGGTTCGTTCCTTCCTTCAGGCCGCGTTGTCCTCCAGCACCATCGCCGCTCCCTTCTCGCCGATCATGATGGCGGGGGCGTTGGTGTTGCCGGAGACTAGGGTCGGCATGATGGAGGCGTCGGCGACGCGGAGGCCCTGAACGCCGTGGACGCGCAGGCGGTCGTCCACCACGGCCATGGGGTCGCTGCCCATCTTGCAGGTGCCGATGGGGTGGAAGACGGTGGAGCCGGTACGGCGGCAGAAGTCGAGGATTTCGTCGTCGGTCTGGATTCCGTCGCCGGGGTAGAGCTCGTGGTCCGCATAGGCGGCCAGGGATGGAGCGGCGCCAACTTGGCGGGCGATCCTCATTCCCTCGATGAGGGCGGCGCGGTCGATGGCGTCGTCGAGGAAGTTGGGGCGGATGGCGGGCTGCACGTTGGGGTCGGCGCTTTGGACATGGATGGAGCCGGTGCTTTCGGGGCGGAGCTGGCACACCGAGCAGGTCATGCCCGGTTCCTTCTCGAGCGACCCGCGCGTGCGGCCGCGCGCGTAGCTGGCGTGGGCGAAGTGGAACTGCACGTCAGGTGTCTCGAGTTCCGAGCGCGTGCGGACGAAGCCGTGGGCGATGCCGGCGGTGTAGGTGAAGGCGCCCCTTCTTGCGAGACCGTACTTGAGGGCTTCGAGGACGATGCGGGCGCCGCGGGTTTGCTCGTTGAGGGTGGTGGTACCCTTGACGCGCCAAGCCACGGAGCTCGAGTAGTGGTCGCGGTAGTTCTCGCCGACGCCAGGTAGGTTGTGCGCCACGTCGATGCCGAGGCCGCGCAGTCGCTCGGCCTCGCCGATGCCGGACAGTTCGAGGAGCTGCGGGGATTGCACGGCGCCGGCGGCGAGGACCACCTCGCGATTTGCCGTCGCCTCGATGGGGGCACTGCCGCTTTGGGAGTAGCGGACGCCAGTGGCGCGACCGTTTTCGGTGAGCACGCACTCGGCCATCGCCCGGGTGGCGATGGTGAGGTTGGAGCGACTGCGGGCGGGGTCGAGGAAGGCACGCGCGCTCGAGAAGCGGCGGCCATTGCGCTGCGTCACCTGATAGATGCCGAATCCCTCTTGGGAGGCACCGTTGTAGTCGGGATTGGCGGGGTAGCCGATCTCGGTTCCGGCGTCGACGAAGGCACCGAGCAGGGGATGGCTCTCCACCATGTCCGCGACGTTGAGTTCGCCGCCGCTGCCGCGATAGTCGTCGTCGCCGCGTTCGCAGTTCTCCGAGCGCTTGAAGAAGGGCAGCACCTCGTCGTAGGACCAACCTCGGTTGCCAAGCTGTGCCCAGGTGTCGTAGTCGAGCGCCTGACCGCGCACGTAGAGCATGCCGTTGATGGAACTCGATCCGCCCAGCACCTTGCCTCGGGGGATGGGGATGCGGCGGTTGTGGGTGCCTTCTTCGGGCTCGGTGTCGAAGCACCAGTTGACGCTGGGCCGCTCGATCATCTTCCAGAATCCCACCGGGATGTGGATGAGGGGGCTCCAGTCGCGCCCGCCGGCTTCGAGGAGGAGGACGGAATTGCCGGGGTCGGCGCTCAGGCGATTGGCGAGGACGCAGCCGGCGGAGCCGGCGCCGACGATGATGTAGTCAAAGTTGGCCATAGCGGTTCTCTCTCGCATCGGTCACTACTGCGGGCATTGAGGGAGGCGGTCGCCCCCAAACGCGACGATAGACGCACCGTGCAGCACTGCAATCAGGCATGGCGTCGGGTTCGTTTGCATCGCGAATCGAGCCGTGTCGCCTTACTCGACTCCGCTGTATGCGCCTGTCGGCGCTTGGAGGGCGGGACGCCCTCCCTCCAGAGAGGCCCGTAGGCCCCTCGGGGGTTTCGGGCGGCTCGCTTCAGCAAGTCGCGGGATTGCGCAGCACGCGGCCGGAGCGCTCGCCGGTATGCGTGTCGTTCTCCAGGATCACGCTGCCGTTGCAGATGGTTGCCTCGTAGCCCATCGCCTTTTGGATCAGCCTTGGCGCGCCGTCCGGGAAGTCGTGCACCAGCACGGGCTGGCGTTCCGCCACCCGGTCGATGTCGATGACGTTTACGTCCGCCTTCATGCCGGGCTTCAGCGTGCCGCGGTCGTGGAAGCCGATCACCCGCGCCGAGGCGCTGGTCATGCGGCGCACGGCTTCTTGAATGGTGAAGAGGTCATTCTCTCGGTGCCAGTGCGCCAGCAGGAAGCTGGTCCAGCCGGAATCCATGATCTGGCTGACGTGGGCACCGGCATCGCCGATGCCGGGTAGAACCCAGTCGGTGGTCAGGAAGCCCTTCAGCGTCTCCAGGTCATGATTGAAGAAGCGCACGTGGAAGAGCGCCTTGCCGTCCGTTTCCAGCATCTTGTCGAGCCAAAGCTCGACCGGGTGCCGGCCTGCCGCCTTGGCCTGACTGTAAAGGCTCTCGCTGGCGTCGCGGGCATATTTGGGACGTTCCTCGTCGCCAAGCCAGTAGAAGTTCTTCGCCGCCTCTTCCACTTGCGGATGCTTCTTCGCATCCTCGATGAGCTTAGCGCGCTCGTCCTCGTCCCGGATGAGTGCTAGGCGGCCCTCGAAGTCGAGCTTGCGCAGCTTGCCCCAGGCGGGGGTGGTGAAGGCGATGCCTGTGGTGAGTCCGGACAGGAAGCCGCCGCTCCTCGGCAGGGTGAGGGCATTCACGTCGAGCCCTTCGGATTGCATGGCGGCGATGGCGCCGTCATAGCCGGTGCCGGTTCCGTCGGGCCCCGGGTTGTAGGGAGCGCTGAACAGGACCCGGGTTCCGGCCGCCCGCACTTGGTTCGTGAGAATGGCCATTTCCTCGTCGAGCTTGCTGTAGTTGAGCACGCTCTGGAGGATGCCGCCGTTCTGGCCGACGGCGCGGGAGATGGCGACGAGTTCCTCTTCCTGGGCGAAGGTGCCCGGAATGGAGCGGCCGTCCGGCAGCACGTGGCCAGGCAGGCGGTTGGTGGAGAAACCGACCGCGCCTTCCTTCACCGACTGTCCGACGAGCTCTGCGATCTGGCGAATCTCGTCTTCGCTGGCGTCCTCCTCGATGGCGCGCTCGCCCATGACGTAGAAGCGGGACGCGCAGTGCCCGACGAGGCCGGTAATGTTGATGGCGGGGTCCAGCTTCTCGATGGAGTCGAGGTATTGCCCATAGGACTCCCAGTCCCACGGCAGGCCGGTGAGGATGGCGTTCTTGGGGATGTCCTCGACGGTTTCCATCATTCCGGCCAGGAACTCGCGGTCCGCCGGCTTGCAGGGCGCGAAGGTCACGCCGCAGTTGCCGAAGAGGGCCGTCGTCACCCCATGCCAGGAAACCGGCGTCAGCAGCGGGTCCCACCCTGCTTGCGCGTCGAAGTGGGTGTGCAAATCGACGAAGCCGGGCGTGACGGTTGCGCCAGCGGCGTAAATTTCGCGTGCCGCATTGCCATCCACCTTGCCGACCGCAGCGATGGTGTCGCCGTCGATGGCGACGTCGCCGTGAAAGGGCTCTCGGCCGGTGCCGTCGACGATGCGTCCGCCGCGAACGATGAGATCGTGTGCCATGGGGTGTCTCCTCCTCTCAAGCGACCAATCATGCGCCGATTGCACAGAGGTTGCCACTACCCAGGGCGGAAGTGGCACGCCCGACAGGATTCGAACCTGTGGCCTTTGGCTCCGGAGGCCAACGCTCTATCCAACTGAGCTACGGGCGCGTGGCAAGGGCGAATCATGCGGCATTGCGGCCCGCCACTCAACGTGACAATGTCGGGGGTGGCCAGATGACGGTAGCGAGCTTGGTGGAGGTTGCGATGGCGGAAGTTTCGGCCCATGCCAGAGAAGCGGCGGTGGCGATGACCATTGAGCCGACGGATGCGACGCTTGGTGCCCTGGTTCGCGGGGTGCGTCTCGCGGCGATGACGGACGCCGAGTGGAACGCGATTCACGCCGCGTTTTTGGATAGAGGCGTGCTGGTGTTCCCTGGCCAGTTTCTGACCGACGCCGAGCAGATGGATTTCGGCCGCCGGTTTGGTGAACTGATGATCGAGTCGCAGCCGTTCAGCAACGAACGGGCGGACGGCAGCCTGCGGGGGAAGGACGATCCGGTCATGCAGCTCTTTCGCGGCAACGAGAGCTGGCATACGGACAGTTCCTTTCAACCGGTGTCTGCCAAGGCGTCCATTCTGTCCGCCCGCAAGGTGCCGGCCACAGGGGGCGAGACCGAGTGGGCGGACATGCGCGCCGCATACGAGGCACTCGACGACGGAATGCGCCATCGCGTTGCTTCTTTGTGCGCACACCATTCGCTGTACTACTCGCAGCAGCGCATCGGTGCGGCGGGGGATACCACCGCCAAGGGGCTCGCCGAACTGCATGGCGTGGCGGGATCGGCGTCCGCATCGGCCGAGGACGATGGCGGGGCATCGCTGCCGGGCTATCGGCAGGAGCAGGTGGTGCCGCTGCGTCCGCTGGTGAAGGTGCATCCGGAAACCGGGCGACCGGCGCTGTACATTGGCCGCCACGCCCACGACATTCCGGGGCTGTCGGAGGAGGAATCCGGGCTGCTGCTCGAGGAACTCGTGGAGTTCGGTTGCCAGCCGCCGCGCGTGTACGGCCACCATTGGCAGGTGGGCGATGTGGTCATCTGGGACAACCGCCGCGTGCTCCACCGCGCCCGCCCCTGGCCGCCCAGCGAGGCAAGGGCGATGCATCACACGCGCGTTGCGGGGGACCCTGCCACGGAAACGGCGTTGAACGTCCACTGACGACGCCTCACCTTACTTAGAGGGCCTTGTGGTCGCCGGTGTTGGCGTAACCGACGCCGCGCGTCACACGAACACGGGCGACCACAAGGGTCGCCCCCACGGGGGCGTGATCAAGCCGCGTGATAGGATGCGCTGCTTTTCGCCCCGGACTTCCCTTGGCTGCCCACGACATCGCCCGCACGCTGCGCGCCCGCGATTTTCGCTGGCTGTGGGCTGGCAACGTCGCCTCCTCGTTTGCCATGAACATGCAAATGGTGGCGCGTGGGTGGCTGGTGTATGCGCTCACCTCCTCGGCTCTGGACCTCGCTTGGGTAGCCATGTCGTTCATGGTGCCGCAGATACTTCTCTCGCTTTGGGGCGGGGTGGTCGCGGATCGGCTACCGAAACGGTCGATCCTGGTGGGCGCGCAGATGCTGAACTGCATCGCCACTGTGTTGATGGGCATCATCATCCTTACGGGTCGGGTGGAGTTCTGGGACTTCATCTGGTTCGGCGCCTTCAACGGGGCGGTGCTGGCGTTGTCGATCCCGGCGCGCAACGCCCTTGTGCCAGACCTCGTGCCGGATCAATACATCATTCCGGCGATGGCGCTCAACACGACGGGGATGAACTTCGCCCGCATCGTCGCGCCGGCGCTCGCGGGAATCCTCATTGCGTTGATTGCCGCCGGGGACACCACCAGCACCTTTGGCGTCGGCATCGTGTACATGATCATTGCTGTCCTGTACTTCGGCTCGGCGGCGACGCTGCTGGTGGTGTCCAAGCCCGGCGAGCCGCACGCGGACCATCATGCCGCCGGGCACGTCTCGGAGATGATCGCTGGCCTGCGCTATGTGATCCACAGCGGGCCGTTGTTGGCGCTGATCCTGCTCTCCATCGTGCCGTTCCTGTTCGGAATGCCACTCAACACGCTGATGCCGGCGTTTGTGGAGGACGTCTTGGGCGGCGGGCCGGACGACCTCGGCTTCCTGCTCTCCGCGATGGGCGGCGGCGCGATCCTAGGCTCGCTCATGCTGGCGGCGGCTGGCGACTTCGACCACAAGGGTGCCTGGGTGATCGGCACATGCTTCGCGTGGGCGCTGGCCACGGTGGCATTTGGCTTCGCCAGTGGATTCGCGGTCGCCGCAATTGCCGCCGCGGCCTATGGCTGGCTTTCGTCGTGGAACATGTCGCTGAACCGGGGACTCTTGCAGACCTGCACCGAGCCGCAGATGCGCGGCAGGGTGATGAGCATTGACATGATGTCGCACGGGCTGATGCCGCTGGGGGTCATTCCCATCAGCCTCGTGGCTGAGTGGCAGGGGGTGGCGGTGGCGCTGGTGGTCAGCGGCCTCATCTTCATGGTGCTGATCGCCGCGTTGCTCTTGGTCTCGCCGGCGGTGAAGACGATGAACCGGGAGTTGGTGGCGGCAGGCTGAGCGATGCGACTCCCCGGTTGCTTCCTCGACCGTTGCGTAGCGACGCCTTTCTGTCAACTCCCTTGGGGGTTCGAGAAACCGGAGGGTTCCTTCGGCGGGACCCTAGCCGGAGGTTGCGTAAGCGAACCCGTAGGCGCGCGCCCATCAGCGTGCGCGTCGGCAGTTCGCTGCGCGAACTGCTGGCCTTCGTGCTCGCATTCGCTCGCAGCTACGGCTAGCAGCCTGTCGGACCGTTGACGGGCGGGCCTTCGGAGTTCCCACCCCGCCGGGGACGCCGAGTCGCTGACGCGGAAGGAACTGACGCCGGCCACGC
>VXSY01000115.1 GCA_009837725.1 Gammaproteobacteria bacterium
ATGGCACCATCCCATTATCCCACGAGGCAGACTTTGTTCAGAGCTTCCCTAGCGTTCTTTGGCAAAGTTGCTCGTAGAGTTCGAAATCAGCCGTTGCCCGGATGTGGCGTTCTATGTGTTGAGGGATGCACCGAGGGCTGGACGCCCGCCTGACCGACTCCGCAAGCATCAATCTGGTGTGGCTAAACAGCGGCGGATCCGCAGGTAGTCCAAGCCAATCCATCAAGCCGAACCACTGCGACCTAGCGGTTGCCTCGGCGAAAAGCGTCTCATAGCGCACACAGGCGATCTGGTGCGGTGCCAGCGTGTCCAAGGCTTCCAGTGCGCTCTTCACGCTTTCGTTCCACATGGGCACTGCGGCGCGGTGGTCTCTGGTTGCCGGCCAGGTGTCGTTCTCCCTTTCGGCGCGGCGCTGCCACGACACGGCCACCGGCACCGGGTCACGCACGATGATTATGAATTTTGCTTCCGGGACGGCGGCGGCCAATGTGCCAATCCGTCGGAACAGCGCAGGTGCCTTGTCCCCAACATAGGTGCATTGGTCGAACTTCACGGCGGCTGACGCCACCTCACCTGGGGGAAAGGGCCGCGAGTCGTCGGGATGCTGTTCGAACAACAGACGGTCTCGCTCGAACAACTGGCCGATGAACCTCCGAACCTCGTCCGGCTCTCCTCGGACCCGCTCGCCCATCAACAGGCGCCGATAGCGCTCGACACCCAAGACGATGGCAGGATGGGTGTTGAGGAGATGCGTCAACGCTGTGGTACCCGACCTCGGCGCACCGCAAACGAA
This sequence comes from Gammaproteobacteria bacterium, assembly GCA_009837725.1. GTDB lineage: Bacteria > Pseudomonadota > Gammaproteobacteria > Pseudomonadales > Azotimanducaceae > VXYL01. The sequence goes on from VXSY01000115.1 coordinate 794, forward strand.
CAGCAATCTCTTGGGCCGCACTTGGGCCTTCCGGAACCATCGGAACATACGCAGGCTGCAACCGCAGCGATTTTGACCAACCATCATACCGGTCGGAATCAACGAGTTGTCAGCACGCTACGCAACAGAAAGGCCCGCCTGAGGGGCGCGTCTCCCGCTCTCAAGAGGAGACCTTGAGGGCCGGGACTTACGCTTGAGCCGCCAGTTTCGTTTGCACCTGCGACAGCATCGAGGCGACGCGCCCATCCCAGGCGTGCTCTTGGACCAAGGCGGCGAGTGCGTGCTTGTCTGGGCGCCGGTCGCCGTTCAACATGCAGTCCACCGCCTCGAGAAACGCCTCGTGGCTGTCGGCTACTTCGATAAACGGGGCGAAGTCGCCCAAGTTCTGCACCTTGGTGGAAACGATGGGGACTCCCACGGCGGCATAGACCAGCATCTTCAGCGGATGCATGGAGCGGGTTTGGTCTGTGTCGAGGTGGGGCACCAAGGCCACGTCGAAGCGGGCGATCCATGCCTTCACTTCCGGGTAGGTGACGACGCCGAAGAAGTGCACATTGGGGCGGCGGTCGAGCTCCATCACCGCCGCGTGTGCGTGGGTCGAGCCAATCAGCACGAGGTTGCAGTCGGGCCGTTCCTGCGCCAGGCGATCGAGCAGGGCTACGTCCGTCTTTGCCTCTAGGTTGCCCACCAACCCCAGAATGGGGCCCTTGAGGGCGCATAGCTGCCGGAAACGCTCGTCCTCCGGCGGCTGCGGCACCGGATCGAGGTCACAACCATTCGGGATCAAAGCGATGTCCGGGAAGAAGGCCGCCATGGAGTCGCGCACGGTTTCGCAGTTGGCGAAGGCGACATCGGCCTCGCCGAGCACGGTGCGGTAGTGCTGCGTGTACTCCTCTCGGTCCGCCTCCGTGCGGTCTGGCCAGGTGCGCAGGTCATCGACCACGTCCACCACCGACAGTCGAGGCTGGAACCGCTCGTTCAGCTCCGAGATCGGCGCCAGCACTGGGTAGTGCCAGAAGATGGCCGCGCGGGGGTCGATCCCGGCCAGGTCGAGTTCGGCCGCCACGAAGTGAGCGAACGCAGCCTCGCCCGGATAGCCGCCATCTGAGGTTCTTCCGGCCACCCCGCCGATCGTTCCCGCCGTCGAGCCGGAGTCGAACAGAAAGACATGGTGCGAGACCTTGGCGCTGTCGGTAAGCCCCCAGCGCCGCACCAGCTTGCTCCGCGTCACCTCCTCGTGATGGTCGAAGTCCTCGGCGTCCAACCTCCGCCACATCTGCCGCACCGAGAACGGCGCGTCGAACACGGCGATGCGGCGAACTTCCGGCCGGCGCGCTAGGTGTTCGATGACCATGTCGACGCGTCGGCCATAGAGGCCGATGTCGCCCTGCTTCCAGAACACAACGATGTCGAGCCCGTCGCCGGTGGCGGGCACCGGCAAGGAGTAACGCCGTTGCTGCTCGCCGAGGAAATTGCGCGCTTCGGCTGGCAAGGCGCGCGGCTCGTCGAGGCAAGCCTCCACCTCGGCAAACAGCGTTCGGTGAATGGCGTCGTAGCTGAACTCCGCAAGAAACCGCTCCCGGGCACGACGCGTCCTCCGCGTGCGTTCCTCCGCCGGCGCCTCCAGCCAATGGCCGATTTGCTCGGCTAGGATTTCCGCAGTGACTGGCTCGATCAGCTCGTCGTCGATCAGCGGTGCCAGGGGTGCCATGGCGGTCGCCAGCACCGGGACGCCCATCGCCATGGCATCGACGACCTTGGCGGGGAGCTGAAAGCGCGAGATTTCGTTGTTTGGATCCTGCAGTAGGCACACGAGATCCGCCGCCGCCATCAATGCCGGCAGCTTCTCGAACGGCTGGTCGGGGACGAGGCACAAGGTGTCGCCCCCTCGCGCAACCAGTTCCTGCTCAAACGAGTCTTCCGGTGGGGTACCGACGATCACGAAGCGGTAGTCGTCGCGGCCCAGGGAGCGCACGGCATCGAGGACTTCCACCACTCCCTTGTGCGGGCGTGGCGTGCCCACAAACATCACCACTTTGTCCGTTTGCTCGAGGCCGAGGTCGCGGCGCGTTTCCGCGCGGTCGTGCCGGTCTGGGTCGAACTTCGTCTCGTCCCGCGCATGGGGCACCGTTGCTCCGCCAAACTTGGTGGCAAGCGCGGGGTTGGAGACTAGCAACCTGTCCGCGTGGGGCAGCAGACTCTCGGTGTAGCGCGTCCATTTTTCCTCGAAGGGATGCGTGAGCGCCTCCGAGTCCAGCCCTGCAACGTCCAAGAGCGGGTCGCGATTGCGAAAGAACGACAGTTCGTAGTCGTCCACGTCCACCAGTAGCGGACGATTGCGGAATGCCTTCAGCATCAGCCCGAGCTGCACGCTCGGCAGCCGCGCCTTGCAGGCAACCACCACATCCGCATCGATGCGCGGCGCGAGTCGCTCAAGGGTTTGCTGGAACTCTGGAAAAGACGCGCCGGGGATCGCCACGGTGCGAAACGGCGCGTGGCGCAGGGGCCTCCACACCGCATCGCCATAGCGCGGGAACTGGAAGCCGAGCAGGACGACGGTGTAACTTCGGGAAAGCGCTTCGGCAACCAGATACGCCCGGCCGAGCGGATTGTGGCCCACGTCCCAGGCAATGACGGCGACGGTGACGTCGCGGCGGAGCCGTGGGGTGGGAGCGCTTCGCTTCCTCGGTGGCGCGTTGCTTTTCCTAGCTACAGGAGCCGACGAGGGACGCTCACGCGCCGGCAGCGGCACGCCTTGGAGGTCGCTGTATTCGCGACCCTGCTCACGCAGCCGATCCGCCGCGGTGGCGGGTACATCCCGAAGCAACAAGCGATGTGGCAGCGACAGCAACGCATGGCCGATCCGCCAGCGCCTAGACGAGAGCAAGAGCTGGACGCTGGCCACGAAGCCATCGAGCAATCCCGACAGCGCGTCGATCCGAGCCAACAGACCCCGGCGTTCAAGTCGCAGCGCCGCCCTAGAACCTTCCAGTTCACGAATCATGCGTTGGCTGGACCGCTCCCGAGCGTCGAAGCGGTCACGTTGCGTTTGGGCGTCCCGTTCCGTCCGGCGCATCTGCTCACGCACCTGCCGAGACTCCTCCCGAACCGTCGCAACTTCCCGCGACAGGTACCGACGGAACTCGTCCAGACGCTGTACCTCGCCTCTCGCGATTCCACGTTCTCGTTGTACGCGGACTAGGCTCTCCTGCAGCCGGCGCCCCTCGGCCTGATGTCGGTTTCGTTCCTCCGTGACCCGATTGAGGTCTCTCAACGTCGTTTCAAGCTCCGCCTGCTTGAGCGCGAGCTGCATGTCCGTCGCACTCTCGCGCTGACGCCTTTCCACGGCATTGGCACGTCTGCGACGCGACTCGACGGTTTCGGCCCCAGCCTCGTACTCGCGCAACACGGCCAAAGCCTCACCGGAAATGGACGGCACCTCGGGCAGCGAATCCATCCCGTTCGCTTCCGCATGGGTCAGGATGTCCAGCAACTGCCTTTGGGATGGCGTCGCCGTGGCGTCCCAAGCACCGCCATCGTCACGCTGGCGGTGCAGGCTTTCGTCCAGGAACGCGCGCAACTCCGCCTTGCCGGGAGTGCGGAGCGCATAGCCAAAGTCGGACAGCGACGCTTTGAGTTCGCACACGACCGCTTTCGGTGCCCGCATCAGTTCCCGGTAGGAGACCACACGGCGTGGCAGCCCCTTCGAAGCACCGAGCGCCCGGATGCTGTAAACCTCCCAAAGCGCAAGCCCAGCCTCAATCGGCATCCCGTGCTGCGCGTTCAGCGACCGCGCCACCTCCATCGGGCTGCGGTGGACATGAATGCACACCGGCGTCTCGAGCAGCGGCCGCCAAAGCGGAAACAGCAGGCAAAGGCGGGGTTCCTTGACGAACCAAGGCCGGTGCGCATCCATGTCGAGCACGATGTCCGCCATCGCCCGGCGATACGCCGCTTGCTCGACCTGCATCGCCTCTACATCGAACCCGCTGACGCGATCCCAATCGCAGCCGACGCTGCGCAGCATGACGTCGTTCAGCCGCCGAACGTCCTGCCGCTCCCAAAACCCCTTCGGATTCTCCTCGTTCGCCCGCGTCCCTTCATGCTCCGCCCCGAAATAGCACCCCATGAGGTTGAGCACTCGCGCAACCGCCGAAGTACCGGAACGATGCATCCCAAGAACGAAAACCTGCATCACCGCAGCCCACAACAACAACCCGTGGCGCGCCCAACCGCCTCCAGCGCAACTGTCAATTGCGCCAACGCGGTCGCGTCGGGGCACCCCTCGGAGCGACGACGAGATTGTAATTGCTTCAAATTGGATCCGAATCGCCCGACATAGACGGGCCTCCGCGCAGGGGTGGCCCCTTGGGGGCCAACGAGCTTGAGGTTTGTCGCTCGGGGAGCGCGTCGGTAGTTCGCTGCGCGTGCTGCTATCCCTAGGTCCGTTTTACCACCACGGCCTGTGCCAGTGTCGCGTACCATGGCGGCAGTGGTTGTGGTCTTGGGGAGGATGGCCGCGTGAAGAATCTTTGGTTTCATTTGATGCCCTACAAGGACTTGCCGGACGATTTCCGCGAGGAGCACCCGTCGGTTTGGGTCGACATCGACTCTGGGCTGCTCGATGCCGAACGGGTGCACCAGCATTACCACGAGTATCTCGACGAGCTCGAGTTTGCCGGCGAAGTGGGCTTCGATGGCGTTTGCTGCAACGAGCACCACCAAAACGGCTATGGCCTGATGCCCTCGCCTAATCTCATTGCCGCCACGCTCACCCGCCGCACCTCCGCGCCGGCCATCTGCGTGATGGGTAATTCGCTCGCGCTATACAACCCGCCGACGCGGGTGGCGGAGGAGTTCGCCATGCTCGATTGCATGTCCGGCGGGCGCCTCATCGCCGGGTTCCCTGTAGGCACGCCGATGGACACCATCTTCGCCTACGGCCAGAACCCGTCGAAGCTGCGCGACCGCTACTACGAAGCGCACGACATCGTCATGAGGGCATGGCAGGAGCCGGAGACGTTCGCCTTCAACGGTCGCTACAACCAGCTTCGTTACGTAAACGTCTGGCCTCGTCCGGTGCAGAAGCCCCACCCGCCGGTATGGATTCCCGGCGGCGGTTCGGTGGAGACGTGGCGCTGGTGCGCAGAAATGGACTACGTGTACAGCTACCTCTCGTACTTCGGCTACAAGGCTGGCGCCGCCACCATGCAGGGCTTCTGGGACGAGATGGATCGCCTCGGCAAGGATCGCAACCCGTATCGCGCCGGGTTCCTGCAGTTCGTGGCGGTGGGCGAAACGGAGAAGGAAGCGCTGGAGCTCTATCGCGAGCCGGCCGAGTACTTCTACGGCCGCTGCCTGCACGTGAATCCGAAGTGGGCATCGCCGGCCGGATACCAGTCCGAAGCGACGATTCGCGCCAAAGTGCAGTCGCAAGTCGCCCTCGCAGCCGCGCAGAGCCGCGCCGGCAATGGCCAGAACGGCGGCGGTCGCCCAGGGCCAATGGGCGCCGCCCGCGACTGGGAGCAGATTCTCGATCTCGGCTACGTCATCGCCGGCGATCCCGACCAAGTGGCGGAACGCATCCGTCAGGTGTGCATCGACCTCAACGTCGGCCACCTGATGCTGCTGTGCCAGTTCGGCAACATGTCCACCGAACTTGCGAAGTACAACACCCGGCTCTACGCCGAGCGCGTGCTGCCGCAAATCCAGGACCTGTTCGACGATCGCTGGGAAGACTCGTGGTGGCCGCAGCCGCTTGAGCAACCGGCCACGGCGAGGGCGCTGGCCTGATGCGGGAGACGACGATTTCGGTTGGTGGGCATCCGGTTCGGGTGCTCACGGGCGGCGACAACCCTTCCGCACCGCCGGCGGTGTTCTTCGCTGGCATCGGCGGGGTGCCGACTTGGGTGCCGTTCCTGGACCGGCTCGCCGAGTCGCGGCGCGTGATCGTCCCCTCCTTGCCCGGCTTTCCCGGCGCGGCGGACTTCCGCCATTTGGACACCTTGCTCGACTGGGTGGTGCATTGCGTGGAAACCGTGGAAGCGCTGGACGAGGCCCCGGTGGACCTCATCGGCAGCTCCGCGGGGGGTGCCTTGGCGGCGGAAGTCGCGGCCATTGCCGGCAGCTTGGTGAACCGCCTGGTGCTGATCGCCCCCTTCGGCTCGCACGACACCGAAGACCCAGGCGCAGACATCTGGGCGCAGGTGCCGGGCCCAGACTCCATCCCCAACCTAGTGTGCGAGCGCCCGGAAGCGTGGAAGCACGCATGGCAGGTGCCGGAGGGTGCCGAAGCCATCGACTACCAAGTGATGCACACCCGCGCCATGGAGGCCGCCGCCCGCTACCTGTTTCCTTTCGGCGATACCGGCGTGGTCTCCCGCCTCCACCGCGTGGATCACCCGACGCTGCTGCTGCGAGGCAGCGAGGACCGAGTGCTGCCGACGTCGTCCAACGAACGCTTCTGCGCGGCACTAGCGGGTCCGGTTCGCACCGGCGAACTGGAGGGCGCTGGACACTTGCCAGAACTCGACACTCCGGACGACCTGGCCCGCGAAATCAACGCCTTCCTGGCAGATCAGGAACTCGGCTGACCGCCATCACCTGAGCGACGAGCAATCAACCCCGTCAGGCCTTACGCGTCCAAACCTGCGTTGACCGCGGCAATCGCCTCCCCCCGAAGTCCCTGCTTCACCGAGGCATATGCCGCGCCGTCGAGTTGGGTGAAGGAACGGGCCTTGTCGAGGGCTGCGTCGCGCAACTGATCCGCCGGCACCACCTCGTCCAGAAAGCCGGCGTCGCGGGCCTCTTCCGGGTTGAACATGGTGGCAGCAATGGCGGCGCGGCTCAGGTGGCGCTTGGAGAGGCGTTCGTTCGCCAGCATCAGGCCGAACGGGGGCAAGCTCATGCCGATGGCGGTTTCGTTGAGGCCGATGCTGAAGTCGCCAGCGGTGCCGACGCGATAGTCGCCGGTGAGGAGGCAGAAAGCACCGAGCGCGACGGCGTGGCCGGTGGCTGCAATCACGAGAGGCAGGGGGAATCCGTAGAGGCGCATCATCAGGCGGGCGCCGCCAAGGCTCATGGCGCGAGCTGCCTCTGGATCGTCACCCCGGATGACCTTGAGATCGAACCCGCCGGAGAAGAGCCCGGGGCGGCCCATCAGCACAACCGCCTTGGCCTCCTGGGCCTCGGCGCGGTCGAGCAGGGAGTTCACGGCCTCGATCATGTTCGGGCCGAACGCATTGGCCTTGCCGTCGTTCAGAGTCACCACGGCAACGTCGCCGACGGTCTCGTAACTTGCGTATTCGGTCATGCTCGCCTCGTGGCCGTCTAAAAGCGCGCGAGTTTACAACGGGACCTATGACGGAAGGCGTTCGGCTCACCCACCTTCGTTCATGAGCCGGTCGAAGGCGTACCGGCTGTCCGGCGTGATGGGCGCGAGAAGCCCGTCGGCGATTTCGCGGGCGCTGTGGAAACGCACGCTCTCGATTTCTTCGGCCTGAAGCGTGAAAGGTCCCTCGTGGACGCAGATGAAGGCGCGTCCGAAACAGCGTGCGTGCTGGTTGCCGAAGTAGAAGTCGAAGCGGCGCACAAGCGGCGTCTCCCGGATGCCGAGCTCCTCAAACGCCTCTCTCTCGGCGCAGGCCTCAAACGACTCGCCCGCCGCCACCACACCGCCGGCGGCCAGATCGTAGTAGCCGGGATACAGGTCCTTGGTCGCCGTCCGCCGCTGCACGAGCACTCGCCCTTCGAGGTCGAAGACGAAGATGTACGTTGCGCGGTGAGGCAGATTCCGTTCGCGCATCAAGCGCCGGGGCTGGTCCCCCACGGGCCGGTTGGTGGCGTCGACGATCGTGACGATTTCATCACCGGACGCCATTGGCCGGCAGGGCCTTGCGTCAAAACGTCGCAATCGCGTTGACGGGCGAGCCGGTTCCGGTGGGGGCCCGCAGCGGCGCAGCCGTCAGCAGGAAGGTCCATCGCTTGCGCTCCACCGCCGCCGCCGACACCGCGGTGAGGTCCATGACGTCCAATACGGGCATGCCGAGAGCGGTGAGCACCAGCAGGTGTACCGGCGCGCCGACGCCCTCCACACCGGATGGGTAGACATCAAGGCCGCCGTCGGTGCCGACAATGGCCACGTCCCGGGCCTTGAGCCAGGGCACGGTGGAGGCGTGAAAGCCCGGGTAACCGCCTTCGTGCGGTCCCTTGGCGGCGCGACGCAACCAGCGCCCGGTGTTGAGCAGCACGGCATCGCCAGCACCGACTTTGATGCCGGCCTCCTCCTCCCAAGCCTCGAGGTCGGCGACGGTGACGGCTTCGCCTGGCTCGAGCCATTCACGCCCCTTGAGCCGCGGAATGTCCATCAGCACACCCCGGGTGAAGATCCCGTCGCCGATGTTGTCGATGCCGAGATTCGTGCAACCGGCGGCATTGGTGCCGGCCATGTCGAATCCGTTGTAGTACTTGCCGTCGTTGGCGAGGTGGCAGAGCGCGTCGATGTGCGAGTGGCCGAAGCCGTGGAACATGATGCGCCAGACGTCTGTAGCCCAGCCGCCCGCCGCTTCCGGCATTGCCTGCATCGAATGCTCGAACGGCGAGGTATTGTCCGCCGCCGCCTCTGTCGAGAGCGGATGCGCCATCGAAATGGACACACCCTCGGTCACCAGCCTTGCCGCCGCGATGCGTACCGCTGGCGTGATGAGGTTCATGGTGCCGCGCTGGTCGTCCTCGCCCCAGCGACCGTGATTCGACAGTTCCGATGCCCAGATCTGGATCGTCTCGCTGGTGATCGCGCGTTCGTCGGCGTGGGTCGCCGGCACGATTCCGAAGAGCAAACCTGCCGCGGCGACGACGCCTCGTGTCGCTCCCCTCCCCATGTCCGGGCTCCGAACTAACCAAAGAGAAATCGGATCATAACCGGCTCATGCGCGGTGACGTGGCGGCCGTGCCCGAAGCTCAAGGTCGCGGCAACTGCTCCGTCAAAGCTTCATGCGTGCCGATCACCGAGCGCGGGCCGGCGGGGCCGAGGAACCGATGCACCATCAGCCGCGTGAACTCCGCCTTCTCGCGGTCGTTCAGGTCGTCGTAGCCGTCGCTCCCGGTGAAGGCGCGGTAGTCCTCGCTGGTGTCTGCGTATGGGACGATGTAGGCCGGCGTCATGTCCATCAGGATCGCAGCCCGGCCCTTCTCGCTCCGGTTGACCCCGGCGCGATGCCACGTGCGGGTGTCGAACAGGATCATGCTGCCGGCGGGTGCTTCGATGATGTCCGCATCCGGGCCGTTGTACGGCAAGCCGTTCGCCGCCCGATAGTCGGGCCGATAGGCATCCTTGGCGAGCCCCCAATCTTCTGGCGGGCCATGGTCGAGCGCATGAGAGCCGAGCTTGAACGCCGTCGCGCCGTGGAACTTGGTGAACTCCGACACGCAGACGATGCGCTGCACGCCCATGACCGTCTGCCCGCTTGGCGTCGGCACCTTGCCGTGGGCGTTGATGCCCCAGTGGTAGGGGTAGTCGGAGTGCCAGCCCTGCACCGTGCGCTTGCCGTCGTCGGGCGTCAGCACGCCCACCCCCGGCGAATGCGCCATGCGGATGTCGTCTGTCTGCATGTAGCTGCGCGAAAGCCAGACCGAAATCGGCTCCACCGCCGCCTTCGCGAGCGCACTGCCCTGGCACAATTGCCGCCGCTTTCGATCCTGCGAGCGCACCGTATAGCCATCCGTCCCGGCGATCCGCTGCAAGGCATCCAAGATGTCGGGCGCAAGCACCGAAACGAGAACAACCCACCCGTGCTCGCGGAGGTGATCCAGATACTCCGACGGCAGGCGCTCCGGGCCGTGAATGACCGTGAATGGCCCTCGCACCCCATCTACCTCAGCGCCAACTCCGCCTGTCGCAAGGCTGCAAGCAGCCGAGGGACCTTCGAGGTCAAGGGCAACCGACGCCACGGCGTGCTGCAAACACGCACCATCAAGGCGCCACATAAGATCGTCGGAAATCTCGTCGGTTAGCGTAAGCCCGCCGTCGCCGTCTGCACCAACAAACCGTCCGTCCGGCGCGACGACCATGCTGTAGTGAACGTCCGCCCGCGCGAATCGCACGGCCCGCTCGCTGAAGGTGTCCTCGGGCTTCATAGCCGCAATCATATCCCCATACGTGGGCATCTGGACCGGGCGCCATTGAGCGTCGCAACGTCGATCGGCGCTTGCAATTACGCAATCCACACGCAATGAAACCCACAAATTGTCCACAATGTCTGCATATCCCATTGAAAGATTGTGGGTTTCCATTACGTCAATACGCGAGCATAATTGCGTTTTACTCGCAAAACGCCGCCGAAAGCCGTCAAAACGAGGCCACCGCAACATGCCCGTGTCACCAACAGACCTCGAACAATGGCTGGCTAAGCCGGAAGGCGAACAGCTCGAGTTCAAGGAGGCCCGGTCCCAATTCAGCTCCGACATCTTGACCCGGTATTGCGTGGCAATTGCGAACGCTGGCGGCGGGAGGATGATCCTTGGCGTGAACGACCGTCGTGAGGTCGTCGGCAGCGCTGCATTTGCCAATCTCAATCGCCTGAGACAGGACCAAAGCAATCGCCTGCACCTAAACGTCGAGGCGGATGAGGTCCTTCACGCCAATGGTCGGGTGGTCGTCGTCACAGTGCCGTCGCGGCCGCTGGGTTTACCCATCCAGTATCAGGGCGCGTACTGGATGCGCAGAGGCGAAGATCTCGTCGCTATGCCTGCAGAAGTGCTGCGAGGATTTTTGCCGAGGGACAGCCCGACTACTCCGCAGACACGTGCCCAGGCACATCGGTTGAGGATCTGAGCGGCGATGCAGTCGAGGTGTTCCGCACCATGTGGCGGCAGACGAGCGGAAACGACGCTCTGACGAACACGTCCGTTCGGCAGCTCCTGTCCGACGCGGAGTTGATCGACGATCGGGGAGGCGTCACCTATGCGGCACTGATTCTGCTGGGCGAGTCGCGTGCTGTTGCTCGTCACATAGCGCAAGCGGAGACCATTTTCGAGTATCGCTCGCAAGCCGCCACGACGCCGTACGAACAGCGTCTCGAATTCAAGAAGGGGTTCTTGCTGTACTTCGACGAGCTGTGGGACACCATCAACCTACGAAACCCAATACACCAGTTCACGGAGGGACTGCTTCGGGTGGAAGTCCCTGGCATCAACGAGACGGTGGCACGGGAGGCAATCCTCAACGCCATCGCCCACCGCGACTATCGTCTTGGCGGCTCCGTTTTCATCCGTCAGTTCCCAAGGCGCTTGGAGATCACGAGCCCAGGCGGTCTCCCTCCCGGCGTGACGGTCGATAACCTGCTGTGGCGGCAAATGCCGCGGAATCGTCGACTCGCGGAGGCGTTTGCCAAATGCGGTTTGGTGGAGCGTGCGGGCCAGGGCGCGAATAGGATGTTTGAAAGATGCATCGCCGAGGGGAAGGCGCTGCCAGACTTTACAGATTGTGACGACTATCAGGTCAGCGTAAAGCTCGATGGCGAGGTTCGAGACGAGAACTTCCTCCGGTTTCTTGAGGCCGCGACGGCGGAAACCACATCCTCCTTCACCACCGAGCATTTTCTGCTACTCGATCTCGTGCATCGAGAGCAGGCCATACCCGACCACCTCAAGACATCGCTGCGTCTATTGATCGACGCCGGCGTGGTGGAGTCGGTGGGCCGGGGGCGTGGTACGCGGTATCTTCTTTCGCGGCGGTACTACCGCTTTGCCGGCAAGCCGGGCGCATACACCCAACGGCGGGGTCTTGATCGGCACGCAAGTCAGGCACTGTTGCTCTCGCACATCGAAGCGGCGGGGCAACGGGGCTGCCCAATGGCTGAGTTGCAGGAGGTGCTGCCGGGCCTTTCTAGAAATCAGATTCGAGGGCTGCTGCGTGCCTTGCGTGATCAAGACAAGGTTCAGGTCAAGGGCCGCACCCGTTCAGCAAGGTGGGTTGCTGTCTCGTGACAACAGCCATAGCGCCGCCTAATGCGCAATCGAAACGCAATTTTTCGCACAATACGCGCAATACAACGCGCAACTAGTTGAAATTACTAATCAATGATGTCTAGTAAAGCGCTCGCCAATTGCGCCTTAAGCCTAAATTGACTCAATCCGCGCCGCTCGCATCCGGCGATGTCGGTGGCCAGGCACCAACACCAGGCAGCTTGATGGCAGGTGGCCAGAAGCGCACGCCGGCTACCAAGCTCCCCATGTTCACCTCCACCCCTTCGCGGGGAGAGGCGAGCAGGCCCAGCGCGCCGAAGAAGGAAACCTGCAGGCCGCCGCCCGGCGAACGTGCCGCCATCGCTCCGTTCGGCAGGAAGTCCTTGCCAATCGCGGTTGGGGGCAAGTCCAGGCCAAGCGCGGGCACTTGCCGGCCCACGTGCGCCGTGAAGGTGTTGCTGTTGGGGCCGGGCCAGGTGCGGTACTCGTTCGCATAGGGGTAGCTCGCCACGGCCGCCTCCACGGCATCGATGATCGCCTCGACCCCCTCCCCGCGCCGATCCACCAGCAACTGCGGCGGGTTGGAGAACCACTGTGCGTCCGGATTGTCGCGCCCGCTCGCGAGCGCCGGAATACCGCGCCTAAGGCGCCAGCCGATCACCTCGTGGCGGCGGTAGTGGTCGTCGCCCTGGCGTTTGGTGGCAATCCAAGTGTGCACGGCAACGCCGCCGCGAGTGCCCCAGGTGCGTGCCGCGAAGACTTGCACCACCGCATCCGGATGTGCCTGCGGCGCGGGGGAAAGACCGGTGGGAGCGTGGCTGGCTTCGCGCCAGTGCGGATGGCCCAAGTAGGCGCGATGGGCAAGGCCAAGGACGGCCGGCAGCACGAACAGGGCCAGTATCGAGCCTGTAATCCACACGAGGGATTTCTTCAACGAGTTGCCCGGCTGGGCGCCCTATGCGGGCTCGCCGCCGCGATTCGCTACCAAGTCGTCCACCACTGCCGGGTCCGCCAGCGTCGTGGTGTCCCCCAGATCCTCCACGTCGCCGGCGGCGATCTTGCGCAGGATGCGGCGCATGATCTTGCCGGAGCGGGTCTTTGGCAGGCCAGGTGCCCACTGGATTGCGTCCGGCCTTGCGATGGGGCCGATCTCGCTGCGCACGAGGCGGACGAGTTCGTCCTTCAAGGCGTCCATGTCCTGATTGATGCCGGCCATCGGCGTGACGAAGGCATAGATGCCCTCGCCCTTGATGTCGTGGGGGAAGCCCACCACGGCGGCTTCGGCCACCGCTTCGTGCAGCACCAGCGCGCTTTCCACCTCCGCCGTGCCCATGCGGTGGCCGGAGACGTTGATGACGTCGTCCACCCGGCCGGTGATCCAGTAGTACCCATCGGCGTCGCGCCGGGCGCCATCGCCGGTGAAGTAGAAGCCGGGATAGGCCGCGTAGTAGGTGTCGATGACGCGCTGGTGGTCGCCATAGACGGTGCGAATCTGGCCGGGCCAGGCGGAGGTGATGACGAGGTTGCCGGTCGCCTCGGTCTCGTCGATCAGCTTGCCGTCGGCGTCCATCAGGGCTGGCTGGACACCGAAGAACGGGCGCGTAGCGGAGCCTGGCTTGAGGTCGGTTGCGCCCGGCAGGGGCGTGATCATGATGCCGCCGGTTTCCGTCTGCCACCACGTGTCCACGATGGGGCAGCGGCGTTCGCCGACGACGCCGTGGTACCACTCCCACGCCTCGGGGTTGATGGGTTCGCCGACCGTGCCGAGCAGGGCAAGGCTTTGGCGGGAAGTCGCCGCGACAAATTCGTCGCCCTGGCTCATGAGCTGGCGGATGGCGGTGGGGGCGGTGTAGAAGATGTTGACCTGATGCTTGTCCACCACCTGCCAGCAGCGGGACGCGTCCGGCCAGTTGGGCACGCCCTCGAACATCAGCGTCGTGGCGCCGTTCGCGAGCGGGCCATAGACGATGTAGGAATGTCCGGTGACCCAACCCACGTCGGCGGTACACCAGTAGATGTCGCCATCGTGGTAGTCGAAGACGTAACGGTGGGTCATGGCGGCGTGCAGGAGGTAGCCGCCGGTGCCGTGCTGCACGCCCTTGGGCTTGCCGGTGGAACCGGAGGTGTAGAGGATGAAGAGGGGATCCTCCGAATCCATCACCGCCGGCTCGAACTCGGCTAGCTGTGCGCCGACAAGCTCGTGGTACCAGACGTCGCGACTGTCGTTCCACGTCACCGAGTTGCCAGTGCGCCGCACGGTGAGCACGGTGTGCACGTTCGGGCACTCCGCCAGCGCCGCCTCCGCATTCTCCTTGAGCGGCACGGAGCGACCGCCACGCATGCCCTCGTCGGCGGTGATCAGCACGCGGCAATCGGAGTCGAGGATGCGGTCCTTGAGGGAGTTCGGCGAGAAGCCGCCGAACACCACCGAATGGATCGCGCCGATCCGGGCACAGGCCAGCATCGCGTAGGCGGCCTCCGGAATCATCGGCAGATAGATGCACACCCGGTCCCCCTTGCGCACGCCCCGGGCGGTCAACGCGTGGCTGAGGCGACAAACCTCGTCATGGAGCTCCTGGTAGGTGATGGTCTTGTCGTCGCTCGGATCGTCGCCTTCCCAAATGATGGCCGTTTGCGTGGCCCGCGCCGGCAGATGCCGATCAATGCAGTTGTAGCTGGCGTTGAGCGTCGCCCCCCGAAACCACTCGACCCGCCCCGCTGGCAAGTCGCTCCAAGAAACTTCCGACCACTCGGAATGCCAGTCGATGAACTCGCGCGCACGCGCAGCCCAGAAGCCATCCGGGTCTGCCACGGACTCGTGATACATCGATCGATAGCGAGCATCGTCAATGTGCGCCTTGCGAGCGAACTCGGGCGGGACGGGATAGCTGCCGGCCATGTCGAGCCTTCATGCCGAGAAAACCGGGGGAGCTTAACCCAGCCGATTGAGTCCCACGAAGCGACTCACCAAAAGTGGGGCCAAGTCAGGACAACACCTCCTTGCGCGTCGTCGTTCCGGCTAGCCTCCGGGGGTCCGCCAGGAGGCTGCGCCGTAGAAAACGGCGCTGGCGCGAAAGGGGAGTGACAGGAGGGGCTTCGTTCGGAGACTGTGGCGTACGGGCGTTGGGTCGGCGGCCCCCCCTCCGAGGGGCGAGTGACAGAGGGGGGCGCGCCGTTGGTACGGCGCACGCTATTGGCGCAAGCGTCGGCCTCGGATGGCGTCCAGCAGCGCTGCGGTTGTGGGGTCGGTTTCCGGCCGGACGACACCCGTAGCCAAGGTCTGTCTGACGGGCGCGGCGAGGCGCTTGCCGAGTTCAACGCCCCATTGGTCGAAGGAGTTGACTTGCAGCAGCCGGCCGGCGCAGAAGACCTTGTGTTCATAGAGCGCGAGCAGAGCGCCGAGGGCGTGGGGCGTTAGCTCGTCGAGCAGGATGGTGGTGGTGGGGCGGTTCCCCGGCGTGCGGCGGTGCGGGTCTTCGGCGTTGTCACCGAGTTCGAGCGCCTCGCCCTGGGCAAGGCAATGCGCCAGCAGACGCTCGTGCTGTTCCAAGTGGCGGTGGGCCGGGTTCACG
>VXSY01000046.1 GCA_009837725.1 Gammaproteobacteria bacterium
CGCAGCAACTGACATCCTATGGCGAGCAGGCGCCAAAGTCCGACAGGCTGCTATCGCGCCCTGAAGGCGCATCGGCAGTTTGTCAGCAGGAATCTTTCGGAGGGAGGGCACCAAGAGCTTGCGCCGCAGGAGCGGCGCGGAGGCGCCGCGTATGAGGTGCAAGCTCTTGGGGAGGTGGGGGCTGGGGCCAGACCCCGAGCGTTAGCGAGGGGTTTGGCGGCGCCCGCCCTCCGTCGCGCCCGCAAGGGCGCGCATCTTTTGTTCGTCACCGAATGTCCTGCGCGCCTTGCGGCGCGATGGAGAGCGAGACGCCCTCCCTCCGAAGGCCCGTCCATTGCCAAGTCCGACAGACTGCTAGCAAGGGAGATTACCGAACGCGGATGTGCAAGTCGCGCAGTTGGTGCTCGTCCACCGGGCTCGGTGCGGACGTCATCAGGCACGCCGCCGATTGCGTCTTCGGAAACGCAATCACGTCGCGGATCGCATCCGTGCCCAGCAGCGACATTACGAGTCGGTCGAAGCCGAAAGCAATGCCGCCGTGGGGCGGGCAGCCGTGGCGCAGCGCGTCGAGCAGGAAGCCGAACTTGACCTCTGCTTCCTGCCCCATGCTGAGCGCGTCGAACACCGCCTCCTGCATGGCGCTGTCGTGGATACGCAGGGAGCCACCGCCGATCTCGACGCCGTTGAGCACGAAGTCGTATGCATGTGCCAAGGCTGCGGCGGGGTTTGCGCGGACTTCCTCGGGCGTGCCGGCCGGCTGCGTGAAGGGGTGGTGCGCCGGCGTCAGGCCGCCACCGTGCTCCGTTTCCTCGAACATCGGGAAGTCCACCACCCAGAGCGGTGCCCAACAGTCTTCCACCAGGTCCAGAACGCGACCGAGTTCGTCGCGAAATGCGCCCATAGCGTCGTGGACGACCTTGGCGCGGTCGGCGCCGAAGAAGACAATGTCGCCGTCCACGGCGCCGACGCGATCGAGGATCGCCTCAGCCACATCTATCCCCAGGAACTTGAGAATCGGCGACTGCAGGCCGTCGAGGCCCTGGCTGCGGTCGTTGACCTTGATGTAGGCGAGCCCGCCGGCGCCGTAGCGGGCAACGAAGCCGGCGTAGTCGTCGAGTTCCCGTCGCGACAGCCGCGTCGCCGCGCCGGGGCCGCGTAGCGCCACCACTCGTCCGCCCGGGTCCTGCGCCGGACCGGCGAACACCTTGAACGCCACGTCGGCCACGAGGTCGTCGATGCCAACGAGCTCGAGCGGATTGCGCAAGTCCGGAGCGTCGCTGCCAAAGCGACTCATTGCGTCGTGATAACTCAGCACCGGAAACTCGGGCAGGTTCACGTCCAAGAGGTTCTGGAACAGCGTTCTCACCATCCGCTCGCCGATGTCCATCACCTCGCGCTCGCTGACGAAGGACGCTTCGATGTCGATCTGGGTGAACTCGGGCTGACGGTCGGCGCGAAGGTCCTCGTCGCGATAGCAACGGGCGATCTGGTAGTAGCGGTCCGCACCGGCCATCATCAGGAGCTGCTTGAAGAGCTGTGGCGACTGCGGCAGGGCGAAGAACTGGCCCGGATGGGTGCGGCTCGGCACCAGGTAGTCGCGCGCCCCTTCGGGTGTCGTCTTCGTGAGCGTCGGCGTTTCGATCTCCCAGAAGCCCTCGCCTTCGAGGAAGCGCCGCACCTCGCTGGCAGCGCGGGAGCGAAACGCCAGTCGTGCGAGCATCTCGGGCCTTCGGAGGTCCAAATAGCGAAAGCGCATCCGCACGTCTTCGCCGGCGTCCGAGTATTCGTCGAGCTGGAACGGCGGCGTCGCCGACGCATTGAGGATCGTCAGGTCGCTGCCGAGGACTTCGATCTCGCCGGTCGCCATGTCCGGGTTCACCGCGCCTTCCGGTCGGGCGCGAACGCGGCCGGTGGCGTGCAGGACAAATTCGTTGCGCACCCGGTCGGCGATCGCGAAGCTCTGCTCGGTGTCGGGGTCGTACACGAGCTGCACGACGCCGGTGCGGTCCCGCACGTCGAGGAAGATGACGCCGCCGTGGTCCCGACGGCGATGTACCCAGCCGGTGATTTCGACGGTCTCGCCAATGTTGGCAGCGGTGATCTCGCCGCAGTAATGCGAGCGCGAGTGAGGTCGCATGGTGATTCCTTGGGTGGCCACGGGCGCGGCCTTGGGGTCGGTTACGTCGTTGCCTTGCTCGCGGACGAGGACGCGCCGGAGGACTTGCCGCCGCCGTCGCTCGCAGCCTTACTGCCGCCGTCGCTGGCGGCTTTGCCACCGCCGCTTCCATTGCTGGCGGCGTCCGCCGCTGGCTTGGCGGCAGAGTCGCTCTTCGCGTCGCCGGTCGCGGTTTCGCCGGCGAGATTGCGTTTCTTGTCGCCCGACTTGAAGTCGGTCTCGTACCAGCCGCTGCCTTTGAGCCGGAAAACGGGCGCGCTCAGGAGCTTCTTCAACTGCGGCTCGCCGCACTCCGGGCAGTCCTCGAGCGGCGACTCGGACGCCTTCTGCATGGTCTCGAACGCATGGTCACACGCACGGCAGGCGTACTCGTAGATAGGCACTGGCGAGAAACTCCTCTTAAGTCAACGTGTGGATCACCGCCGCTTTGAAACGCGCGTCAGACGGCTACAAGCGGCCTGCAGACGTGCTGCAAAGCACGAATTTGCGTTTTTTTCAAGGGGCGATCTTGGCTTTGGCAAACCAATCAAGTATAAAGCGTTTCCGACGGATCGGCTTCATCGGATGGGTGCGGTTCCCGGCATGTTCGGGGCCACGTTTCCCGACAGACGCCGGATGCCCGAAGCAGGCACAGCACACGAGGAAGCGCTCATGGCTCGAACCCCCGCCGCGAAATCCAAGACCAAGCCCAAGGCCCCGAAGCGTCCTCCCGCCATCAAGGAGAGGATGACCAAGGCGGCGATGGTGCAGGAGATGGCCGAGCGGACGGAACTGTCCAAGGGACAGGTCGAATCCGTCCTCTCGGAACTCGAAAGCGTCATCGAACGGCACGTCCGCTCCCGCGCCGCCGGGGAGTTTGTCTTGCCGGGGCTCATCAAGATCAGCCGCGCCAAGCGCAAGGCGCAGAAGAAGAAGGCCGGCCGCAACCCCGCCACGGGGGAGGAGATCGTGATTGCCGCCAAGCCGGCGCAAACGGTCATCCGCGTCCGCCCGCTCAAGCGCCTGCGCGACATGGCATAGCGACTGCTCCCGAATTCGGGGGCAGCGCAGCACAACCACGCCTGCCGGCTTGGGCCGGCCCTGGTGCATTGGGCCTCGCCAAATTGACGTAGGGGCAACCCTAGTGGACGCCTGTGCAAGCGCGCCCTCGAGGGCCCGTTGGCAGTTCGCTGGATTGGATTGCCGCGAACCGAGGCCGTTCAAGATGCAAACACGGGCGCGGACGAGCTTCGCCCCTACGAGGCCCCGCCAATGAGAAGCAGCCAACTCCTCATCCCCACGCTACGCGAAGCTCCGGCGGACGCGGAGGTCGCGAGTCATATCCTGCTCGTGCGCGGCGGCTTCATCCGCCGCCTCACGACCGGTGCCTACACCTGGCTGCCGCTCGGCCTGCGCGTGCTGAAGCGCATCGAGGCCATCGTCCGCGAGGAGCTAGCCCGTGCCGGGGCGCAGGAAGTGCTGATGCCGGTGGTGCAGCCGGCGGAGCTGTGGCGCGAGAGTGGGCGCTGGGACACGATGGGGCCGGAAATGCTGCGGTTCACCGACCGCCACGACCGCGAGTATTGCCTGAGCCCTACCCAGGAGGAGGTCGTGACCGACCTTTTTCGTCGCGTTGTGACGAGCTACCGCCACCTGCCCTGCAACCTGTATCACATCCAGACCAAGTTCCGCGACGAAATCCGTCCGCGGTTTGGCCTCATGCGGGCGCGCGAGTTCCTGATGAAGGACGGCTATTCGTTCCATCTCGACGACGCGTCGTTCGAGGCCGCCTACGCCGCCATGCACGACTGCTACTCCGCGATCCTGCGCCGCTTAGGACTCGACTTTCGAGCGGTGGAAGCGGACCCAGGTGCCATGGGCGACGGCGACTCGCACGAGTTCCACGTGCTCGCAGGTTCAGGCGAAGACACCATCGCCTTCAGTCCCGCAAGCGACTATGCAGCGAATCTGGAGAAGGCCGAAGCGCCCGCCCTCGCCGATGACCATCCTGTGCAGCCGATGCAAACCGTGCCAACGCCGGGCATGAAGACCATCGCCGACGTGAGCGCGCATTTGCGACTGCCGGCGTCGCGGTGCGTTAAGACCCTCATCGTCCACGCGGAGACGGATGAGGAAGCGCCGGCGCTCGCGGCCCTGATCGTGCGGGGCGACCACGAGCTGAACGAGGCCAAGGCTGCGCGCCTCGCCGGCATCCGCCGGCCGCTGACGTTTGCCACCGACGCGGAGATTGAAGCCGCAGTGGGTGCGAGCCCAGGATCATTGGGGCCGGTGGGCCTCTCGCTGCCGATCATCGCCGACCGCACCGCCGCTGCCATGACGAGTTTCGTCTGCGGCGCCAACGAGGACGACAAGCACCACGTCGGCGTCAACTGGGAGCGCGACGTCGGCAGCGTGCAGGCTGCGGACATTCGCGAGGTCTTGCCCGGTGACATGGCGGCCGATGGCAGCGGGCCACTGAGCTTCCGCCGTGGCATCGAGGTGGGCCACATCTTCAAGCTCGGCGACAAATACACGAGGTCAATGGACGTATCCGTGCAGGATCGCGACGGCCGTGCCGTCACGCCCATCATGGGCTGCTATGGATTCGGTGTGTCGCGCACCGTGGCGGCGGTGGTCGAGCAATGCCACGACGAACGCGGCATCGTCTGGCCGACTTCAATTGCTCCGTTTACGACGCATATCGTCGCCTTAACCGGGCGGAAGTCCACCGCAGTGGAAGCTGCGGCATCGCGTCTCTACGAAGAGCTGACCGCAACCGGTTTCGATGTGCTGCTCGACGACCGCGACGAGCGCCCCGGCGTCAAGTTTGCCGATACGGACCTCATCGGCATCCCGCACCGCATAACCGTGGGCGAGCGCGGCCTCAACAAGGGCATCGTCGAATACGCCCGCCGCGATGGTTCGGAAACACGCGAGCTATCCCTGGAGGAAGCCGCCGCCTACCTCACTCGAGCCGTGACCCAGCCCGCTAACCCCTGACCCAAGTCCTGCCTATGGCGGTTTCGGGGGAGACCCTCATGGATCGTCCGGACTGTTCCCCATCGCCGCCATCAGCGACTCGCGAGTCTGTGGCCCCACCAGCACCGCGTGCAGGCTGCCGTCCGGGGCGACGACCAAAGTTGTGGGGAGCACCTCCGGTCGCGTAGCGCCCCAGCGTTCGCGCGGATCGTGCAGGGCGACCGGAAAACGAATGCCTAGATCGGTGATGTCCGCCTGCAGTTCCGATCCCGCAAGACCATCGTAGTTAACCCCAAGCACTGTCGTGCCGGCCTCGTGCAGCTCGTTCAGTTCCGGCACCTCGACGCGGCACGGGGCGCACCACTTGGCCCAGTAGTTCACCAGCAGCCAGTCGCCCTCCAGGGTGCTCCAAAGCTGCTCGGAGCCGTCCGCCAGCACTAGCTCCTCGGTCGGATTGCACGCCGCCATGGTCGCGAGCGCGACGGCCGCGCAAAGCACGCGCAGTCGCCCACGGGGACCGTCAATGAATGATCGGTGGCGCTGGCGGGTGGTCAGGAAGGTCATCCGGTTCGTCGTCCGCGATGGCATCGCCGCCCGTGATGGTGCCGCGCACGGCGTAGCGGCGGGTGACGATGGCACCGGCCACGACGTTCGGGAGTTCGCGCAAGAACTCGCGCAGGTGGCGGGTTCGGAAATGCGCCGACAGCGCCTCCATGCTTTCCCATTCCTGGAGCAGGACGAGCGTGTTGGGGTCGCTCAAGCCGACGTAGAAGTCGTAGGAAATGCACCCGTCCTCGGCTTGCGTCGCCGCCGACATCTCGCGCGCGAGGCTCAGCGCCTGGTCCCGACAGTCGGGCTTTATGGGCATGGTGCCGTGGACGATGATCATTGGGGGATTGTAGCGCCAACGGCTTGCCCCGTAGGGGCGACCACAGGGTCACCCCTACGCCTAGCGTCGTGTCGAAGCCGCCTTGCGGTTACGCTGCGGCGCCCACCACCCCGGCTTCGATCAGGCTCGACACCTCATCGTCCGCGAATCCGGCACCAGCAAGAACCGCCCGCGAGTCCTCCCCCGGCGAGCGTGCCGCGTGCGAGATTGCGGCTTCCGTGCGGCTGAACCGCGGGGAAGGGGCCGGCTGGGTTACGCCGTCCACCTCCACGAAGGTCTTGCGGTGCTGGTTGTGGGGATGGTCCGGTGCCTCGAACACCGACAGCACCGGCGCGAAGCACACGTCCGAGCCCTCCATGATTTCGCACCATTCGTCGCGGGTGCGGCTGCGGAAGATCTCGGACAGCTCTTCGCGGAAGTCCGCCCACTGGTCGTTCGCCATCTGGGTGCCGAAGCGGTTCGGATCGACGCCGGATTTCTCCACCAGCAACTGATAGAACTGCGGCTCGATGGAGCCGACGCACACATACTTGCCGTCGGAAGTCTCGTAGGTGTTGTAGAAGTGGGCGCCGCCGTCGAGCATGTTGCTGCCGCGCTCGTCGCGAAAGCCCCGCCCCATGGAGAAGAACATCGCCATGAGCGATGCCGCGCCGTCCACCATCGCCGCGTCCACCACCTGTCCCTTGCCGGAGCGCGACGCTTCGAGCATTCCGCACACGAGGCCGTAGGCTAGGAGCATGCCGCCGCCGCCGAAGTCGCCGATCAGGTTGAGCGGCGGCACCGGTTTGCCACCGGGCTCGCCGATGGCATGCAAGGCACCGGCGAGGCCGATGTAGTTGATGTCGTGCCCGGCAGCGTGCGCCAGCGGCCCTTCCTGCCCCCAGCCGGTCATGCGGCCATAGACAAGCCGCTCGTTGCGCGCCATGCATTCGTCGGGTCCAAGGCCCAAGCGCTCGGTTACGCCGGGGCGAAACCCCTCGTATAGCGCATCGGCCGACTCGACCAGCCGCAGCACCACTTCCACGCCTTCCGGCTGCTTCAGGTCGATGGCAATCGAACGCCGATTGCGCGCCAGCACATCGTTCGGCCGCCGGCTGCCGCCGCCGACCCGGTCCACCCGAATCACTTCGGCGCCCATGTCCGACAGCATCATCCCGCAGAAAGGGCCTGGGCCGATCCCAGCCAGCTCGATGACGCGAAATCCTTGAAGTGGTCCCACGGCGTTCCTCCTCCCGTACTTGAACGCCGGCATTGTAAAGGCTCGCCTGCCTTGGCCGGCTCTGAGCCAACCCTCGATTTGCTGCCGCGGCAGCGCTAATCCCCGAGCGGCACTGATTTCGGCGACTTGAAGTCGAGCAAGCGTGCCCGTTCGGGATGCTCCCAGCCTTGCGGCAGCTCGAACAGGGCGGTGCCTAGCGTCGGGTACGGTGTCGGCGCGCCCGCTCGGCCAGACAAGGAATGAAACAAGCTGCCCAATGTGGGGTTGTGGCCGACGAAAGCTGCAGAGCGGATTGCGAGCGGCGTCGCTGCCATCACCGCGAGGAATTCTCCCTCCCAAGCGCCGTACAGACTCGGTTCCAAAACCACATCGCCGCCGGCGAGCAGTTCTGCGGTTTCGCGAGTGCGGCGGGCAGGGCTTGAGACCCACAGTTGAGGCAAGTCGTTCGGGTGTTGCGCCAGCATCCATGCCCGCATGGAGGCGGCATCGGCGCGCCCGCGCTTGGCGAGGGGTCGCGTTAGATCGTCGCGCCTCGCACCCACCGCCTTGCCATGGCGAATGAGCCAGCATCGAATGCCGCCTCGCTCCGGCGAGATGGTCACGCGCGCTTCCCTTCGCCCGCCACCGTCGCCGACACGATGCAAGTTTTCGCGTCAATCCCAGATGGCGAAGAACTCGTCGAATGCCTGGAACTGGCCGCCGCTGGCAGAGGAGGGCACGATGATGGGCGTCTTGATGCCAGCGTCGAACCATGCCTCGATCCCTTCGCGCACTTCGCTTGCCGTGCCGAACAGCGTCGTGTCCGCCAGCCAGCGGTCCGAAAGGCAATCGCCGATGCGGTCCGTCTCGCCAGCCGCCATCGCCGCTTCCACCGCCTCCATCTCGTCGACGTAGCCGGCCTCTTTCCAGTAGTTGCGGTAGTTCGGCAGCATCGCGTAGCTCGCGAGCGTGCGTCGGTTGCGCGCCATGGCGGCGGCGCGATCGTCGCTCACTACCGTCGGAATCATGTTGCCGATGAAGAAGCCGTCGCCGCTCAAGCTCGACTGCCCAAGCACGCTCAGCGACTCCGCCATATGCGAGCGGGCACCGTTGGCGAAGACCATGCCGTCGCCAATCTCCTCTGCAAGCGCAATCATCCTGCGCCGCAGCGTGGCAAGGATGATGGGCGGCAGCTCGCCGGCCCTCGGCACGGCCTTGATCTCGTCCACGAACCGCCGGATGTCCGCCAGCGGCTTGCCCCGAGAGACGCCTAGACGATCCATCGCCGGCGCATGGCTGACGCCGACACCGAAGTCGAAGCGGCCGCCGGAAACCTCGTGGATGAAGCTCGCGCCTTGCGCGAAATCCTGCACGTGCCGGGTGTAGATGGGCGCGATGCTGGTGCCGAAGCGAATCTCGTTCGTGACGAGGGCCAGCGCTTCGCAAAGCGCGAGGCCATCGCTCATGGACGGGCAATAGATGCCGGCAAAGCCGCGACTCTCGATCTCTCGAGCGAGGTCCAAGGTGGCGTTGCGGCGTCCTGGCACGGCGGCAAGGCTGATCGCGGGCATCCGCGAGGCTTCAGTGGGCACGTTTGTTTCTCCCGAGGCTGGCGTAGGTTGTTTACTTTCCGAACTTGTGGCGCAGCGTGTACCAGCTCGGATAGGGGATCTGGCGCGGTTCCTGCTTCGCCGTCCAGAATCGCACGGCGCGGCCGTCGGAAAGGCGCAGCGCCTTGGCCACGTCCTTGTTCGACAGACCCTTGCGGTCCATCCACTCGCGCAGTTCCTTTGCGGTTGGCGGATACTTTTTCACGTCGCGCCTTTCGCCAGACCCTTCGCCTGACTGAAGTTGCCTGCGGTGCTTCCCAAGCGAGTGTCTGGCGCCATGCTCTGTCGCCAGGCGGACAAGCGAGAGTTGCGCCGCAGAGCGGGGTTGGCGATGCTACCAGCTTCGCAGGACGTGTGAGAGAGGTTCCGCGTCGGGTGCGACGACGCGTGGCGATAGGAGGAACGATGAGCCAATTGCTGAACGAACTAGCGACGATTGCCGGTCCCGGCGGGCTCCTCACGGGTGACGAAGTGTCGTCCCGCGCCAGCGGCATCTGGCGCAGCGACGGCATCCAGGCGCAAGCCATCGTGCGCCCCCGCGACACCGAGCAGGTGAGCCGCATCCTGATGCTCTGCAACGACGCGGGGCAAAGCGTCGTCACCCACGGCGGCCTCACGGGACTGGTGGAAGGTGCCATAAGCGCACCTGACGACATCGCGCTGTCGCTCGAGCGCATGAACCAGATCGAGGACGTGAACGTGGTGGATCGCACCATGACCGTCCAGGCCGGCGTGGTGCTGCAGGCCATTCAGGAGCGTGCCGACGACCACGGCCTCATGTATCCGCTCGACATCGGCGGTCGCGGCAGTTGCACCATCGGCGGCAACATCGCCACCAACGCCGGCGGCAATCGCGTCATCCGCTACGGCATGACCCGCGACATGGTGCTTGGCGTGGAGGCCGTGCTGGCCGACGGCACCGTGGTCTCGTCCATGAACCGCATGATCAAGAACAACGCCGGCTACGACGTGAAGCAAATGTTCATCGGCAGCGAGGGCTCGCTTGGCGTCGTCACCCGCGCCGTGCTGCGTCTGCGCGAGAGGCCGCGCAGCCAGGCCACCGTGCTCGCGGCGCTCGACGGCTTCGACAAGGTGGGGCAACTGCTCAAGACCATGGACGCGAAGCTCGGCGGGGCACTGTCCGCCTACGAAGTGCTGTGGAACGAGTTCTACCGCCTCGTCACCACGCCCCCGGCGAAGCAAAAGCCGCCTTTGCCGCAGGACTATCCCTACTACGCCCTCATCGAGACCATGGGCGGCGATCCCGAAGGCGACCATGCGCGCATGGAGAGCGCGTTGGCGGAGGCCTACGAAGAGGGGCTCGTGGCCGACGCTGCGGTCGCCACCAGCGAAGCCCAGCGCCAGGAGATGTGGGCCATCCGCGACGACGTGGAGCAGACCACGCACTTCGACCCGAACTTCATCTTCGACGTGAGCATGAGGCTCTCGAAGATGGAGGGCTACGTGGAGGAAGTGAACCGACGCCTCACGGCCACCTTCGGCGACTACACCAACTTCACCTTCGGCCACATCGGCGACGGCAACATCCACTTCGCCATCAGCGCTGGCGACAGCGAGGAGTCGGCGCGGGAGGGTGTGGAGCGTGCCGTCTATGAGCCGCTGCACGCCATCGGCGGCTCGGTCTCGGCAGAGCATGGCGTGGGATTGGAGAAGAAGCCCTACCTGCACCTTTCCCGCACCAGCGAGGAAGTGACGCTGATGCGGACGCTGAAGCGAGCGCTTGATCCGAAGGGCATCCTGAATCCAGGCAAGATCTTCGAGCTGGCGCCGGGCTAAATCGGGCGTCTGGATAACTGGGCCGGCCGGATGGGAGGCGTTCTGCCTTGTCTGTGCGCCTGTCGGCGCGAGCGAGGGCAAGATGCCCTCGCCCCGAAGGTCCCTCGCACTGTCGAAGGACAATTAACTGAAAACCGGGCTCAACTCAGAGGTCCCAAGCGATGACCGACCTGCATTTCCTCTCGCTTTCCGACATCACACGGCGGTCCAAGAGCGGCGAATTGCGCGCCGTGCAGGTGGTGGAGCACATGCTCGGACGCATTGAGGCGCTGGAGCCGGAAACTCGTGCGTACCAGATGGTGCTGGGCGAACGGGCCCTTGAGCGGGCGGAGGAGTTGGACGGGCGGCGGTCCAAGGGCGAACCCTTGGGGCCGTTGCACGGGGCGCCCATTGCGTTGAAGGACCTTCTCTTCACCAAGGGATTGCCGACATCCAGCGGCACCAAGGTGATGGCCGATTGGTGTCCGGATTACGACGCCACAGTGGTCGAACGCCTCGAAGCCGCCGGTGCGGTCGTGCTCGGCAAGGTGAAGCTCACGGAGGGTGCCTATGGCGAGCACCATCCTGAGGTCGAGCCGCCGCGCAACCCGTGGAACCCCGAGCATTGGACCGGCGTTTCCTCCTCCGGCTCGGGCGTCGCGGTGGCGGCCGGGCTCGCCCACGGCGCGATCGGCACCGACACCGGCGGCAGCATTCGCTTCCCGTCCGCCGCGTGTGGCTTGGTCGGCATCAAGCCCACCTATGGCCGCGTCAGCCGCCATGGCGTGTTCCCGCTAGCGGAGTCCCTCGACCACATCGGCCCGATGACCCGCTCGGTGGAAGACGCCGCCCGCATGTTGCAGGCGATGGCGGGGCACGATCCGAACGATTCCACTTCGCTTGACGCACCCGTGCCGGCCTATCCCACGCTGCGACGGCAGGACCTCGCCGGCACCACCATCGGCGTCGACTGGCGCTATGTCACGGAAGGCGTGGGTGAATCGGTAACGGCGGTGATCCAAGCGGCCACGGCGCTGGTGCGAGACCTCGGCGGCGTGGTGAAGGAAGTGACCATCCCGCCACTAGACCACTTGGCGCGCAACTGGGCCATCACCTGTGGTGTCGAATGCGCCCGTGCCCACGCCGAGTGGTATCCGAGTCGTGCAGATGACTACGGCCCCGCGCTCAAGGGTCTGATCGAACTTGGCCGCCGTTCCACTGCGGACGACTACGAAGCTCTGCAACGCCAGCGCGCGGTGTTCCGGGACGGTCTCGATGCGGTGCTTGCGGAGGTGGACGCCTTGATCGCCCCGTGCATGACGACACCCACGCCCAAGGTGGACGACGACGGCCGCATCCCGCGCCCCGAGTCCACGGAAGCCGAGAACCGTGTTGAGTTCATCAACTTCACGGCCCCCTTCGACTACTCCGGCCACCCCTCCATCACTCTCCCCTTGCGGCTTTCCTCGAACGGCCTCCCAGAGTCGTTCCAACTCATCGGCCCCCACCTGGGCGAAGGCCGCCTCATTGAACTCGCAACCGCATTGGAGGCCGCCGCCGGGTTCGTTTGCGAGCCGCCGAGCGCTCGCTAAGCCACGCAGTCCAGACATTCTCACCACCAAACGCGGGAAGACGAATGGAAGTCAAAAACAGCCTGATGCCGAACCAAGAGCAAATGGCCGGGTTTGCCGAGCCAGGCGCCGACGGTCCCATCTACATGCTCAACCTGCTGAAGTTCCGCCCCAAGGCAGAGTATGCCGACGGCCGCCCCTCAGACCTGACAGGTAGGGAAGCCTACGGCCTCTACGCCCAAGGCGTGTCCCAACTCATCGCCGAACTCGGCGGCAGCATCGTGTTCAGCGCCCAAATCGAGCGCCTCACCATCGGCGAAGTGGAAGACCTCTGGGATGTGGCCGCCATCGCCATGTATCCAAGCCGATCCGCCATGCTCAAGATGATGCAGTCGGACGAAATGCGCCGAATCGGCGAACACCGCCACGCGGGCCTCGCCGGCCAACTCAACATCGAATGCCGCGACGCGGGGGGCCTTGGCCTGTCGACCGCACGCGAGTGACGCCTGCTAGGAGGCTGCGCCGTAGGAAACGGCGCTGGCTCCTAGCCGTAGCTGCGAGCGAATGCGAGCACGAAGGCCAGCAGTTCGCGCAGCGAACTGCCGACGCGCCCGCAAGGGCGCGCAAGCACCCGACAAGACCGGCCTGCCTGCTACGATCTAGTGCGACGCATGTGGGTGGCTTGTCGCTGCCCGAAGCAAGCCGGAGCGAGTGATGGAACTGATGAACCCGTGTGGGGCCTTTGAGGTGATTTCGGCGCCTTTGACGCCGCGTGTCACGCTTGGGCCGGATGTCACGGTGGGGCTTTTTGCCAACGACAAGAAGAATGCGGACGTGCTGCTCAAGCATCTTGAGCACGGGCTCGCCGAATCCTTTGGCGTGCAGAGGTTTCGCTGGTTTCTCAAGGAGGCCACGCAGCCGGCCGCCTTCACGGCGGAATTCACGGACGGCTGCGACGCGGTGGTGGGCGCCATCTGCGACTGAGGCTCTTGCACGTCGTGGTGTATCCATGACCTGATCGAGCTCGAAAAGCGCGACATTCCGTGTGTCGCCATTTGCACCGACGAGTTCTTTGGCCTCGCCAAGACGGAGGCCGTTGGCTGGGGGCTGCCCGGGCTTCCCATGGTGGTGGTGCCGCACCCGCTCGCGAAGCGGAGCTCCGACGAATGCGCAGAGTTTGCGGCGGGGGCCCTTGCCGAGGTGGCCGACGCGCTTTCCGGCGACGCCGAGGCGCTCGAAGTTCGCTACCGGGAGAAGACCATCGTCGCCGGTGGCAAGCGCTATCACCCGTTGGCGGGGAGCGACTTCAACGCCCCGGACGCTCCGGATCGCATCCGCGCCCCGAACAGCACCGAAGCGATCAATCGGGTGTTTCTGAGTCGCGGCTGGACCGATGGCTTGCCGGTGCTGCCTCCCACCCCGGAACGATGCGAGGAGATGCTCGCCGGGCGCGACCCAGATGAAGTTGCCGCCATCGTCGAGCCGCGCCTTGGCCGAGCAACCCTGGGCAAGATCGCCGCCAATGCCGTGATGGCCGGTTGCGAGCCAAGCCACTTCCCGGTCGTGCTGGCGGCGGTTCGGGCCATGTGCGCGCCGGAGTTCAACCTCAAGGCGATTCAATCCACGACGCATCCCTGCACCGTCGCCTGTCTGGTGGGCGGCCCAATCGTCCGCGAAATCGACATGAACGGCGCCTACAACGCCCTTGGCCAAGGCAATCGCGCCAACGCCGCCATCGGGCGTGCCTTGCGCTTGATTCTGGTGAACATCGGCGGCGCATCGCCCGGCGTGCTCGATCGTTCGACGATGGGCTCGCCAGCCAAGTACGCCTTCTGCTTCGCGGAAAACACCGAAGCGAGTCCGTGGCCTTCGCACCATGAGGAGCTCGGCCTCGACCCCGCCGCCAGTCACGTGACCGTGTTTGGCGTGGAGGGTCCGCACAACGTCAACGACCACTATGGCCGCGACGCCGAGGAAATCCTCCTCACGGTCGCCGGTACGCTGGCATCGCCCGGTGCCAACAATTTCTATCTCGAAGGTCAGCCGGTGGTGGTGCTTGGGCCGGAACATGCAGAGGTGATCGCGGCGGGGGGCTTCACCAAGGCCAAGGTGCGCGAATTCCTGAGCGAACGCGCCATCGTCCCCCGCGCCGTGGTTTCCGAAGCCATGATCGACGTGCTCGCAGAACGCCTGCCGCACCACCTGCTCGGTGAACGGGGGCGCGATGGCGTGCGCTTCATCACCGAACCGAACGACTTGATCGTGCTGGTGGCGGGCGGCGCCGGCAGGCATTCGGCAATCCTGCCGACATTCGGCCACTCGACACGGGCGGTGACGCGGCGAGTCACCTAGCGCCCATAGGGGCGGGAGAACCCCTCCCCTACGACTGCGTTCCACGGCGAAAAGGAAAGCGCCTATCGGCGCTTAGGGAAGGCAGAATGCCTTCCCTCCAAAATGCCCGACAATACCAATGCCCGTAGGGGCGGGGCTTGTCCCGGGCTTGTCTCCGCCCGTACTCAACGCACCGTTAGACTCGGCAAGGGACGGGACAAGCCCACCGCCGAAGGGTGGTTTTCGGGGGTTGCAGGACTTCGCCGGAAGTCCTTTAACCTGCCGATAAACATAAACTTTTTGGCGTAGCGGGCACCGCCGGGGCACACTGCTTCTCAACACCCCCTTGTAACCGAACAGGGAACGGGAAGTGAACAATCGACCCCTCATGCTGTCCGCAACCTTCGTCCGAAACGCCAACACGCCCGGCCGCTACGGCGACGGCCGCGGCGGGCTCGGCCTCGGCCTGCTCGTCCGGCCCGCGCTGCGCGGCGGCGTCAACAAGTCCTGGACGCAGAGCGTCCGCATCGACGGCCGGCCCACCAGCCTCGGCCTCGGCCGCTACCCCGTCGTCACCCTCGCCATGGCCCGCGAGCGGGCGCTGGAGAACGCCCGCGCCATCGCCCAGGGCCGCGATCCAAGGCGCTCGGGGAAGGCGATGCCGACCTTCGCCGAGGCGCTGGAGACCGTCATCGGCATCCACGCCCCGAACTGGAAGGACCGCCGCGGCTCCGAACGCCAGTGGCGCACGAGCCTCGCCGCCTACGCCCTGCCGCGCCTCGGCGCCAAGACCGTGGACGCCGTGACCAGCGCCGACGTCATGGCGGTGCTGCTGCCGATCTGGTCCACCAAGCGGGTGACCGCGGGCCGCGTGCGCCAGCGCATCGGCGCGGTCATGAAATGGGCGGTCGCGCAGGGCCTGCGCGCCGACAACCCCGCCGGCGACGCGATCTCCGCGGCGCTGCCGAGAACCGCGGCGGTGCAACGGCACCAGCGGGCGCTGCCGCACGTCGAGGTCAGCGCCGCGCTCGCGCGGGTGCGGGACTGCGACGCCAGCCCCGGCATCAGGCTGGCGTTCGAGTTCCTGGTGCTGACCGCAACGCGCTCGGGAGAGGTGCGCAACGCGCGCTGGGAGGAGATGGACCGCGACGGCGCGGTGTGGACGATTCCCGCCGAGCGCATGAAGAACGGCCGCGAGCACCGCGTGCCGCTGTCGTACCGGGCCCTCGAGGTGCTCGACGAGGCCGGCGAACTGCCCGTGGTGGAGGGCTGGGTGTTCCCGTCGCCGCGCGGCCGCGCGATTCCGCAGAAGTGTCTGTCGGAGCTCACGCGCCAGCTGGGCATTGACGCCGTCCCGCACGGCTTCCGCTCGAGCTTCCGCGACTGGGCCGCCGAGTGCACGGACGCGCCGCGCGAGGTCTGCGAGCTCGCTCTGGCGCACGTCAGCGGCGATCGCGTGGAAGCCGCCTATCGGCGCAGCGACCTGTTCGACAGGCGGCGCGCGTTGATGGCGGACTGGGCGGCGTACGTGGCCTGAAACGGCGCCGGCGAGGCCGCGACGCCGCCGTGCCGCCGCGGAGAGTTGTCCTTCCGGACGATGCCCGGCTTGCCGATCCTCCGCGCCAGCCAGCGCAGG
>VXSY01000157.1 GCA_009837725.1 Gammaproteobacteria bacterium
TCGTCCCCATCGGATCCTCGTGAAACAAGGGGTTATGCATTTTGTTCCATGCGAGCTCCCGTAAGACTCCGAGAGGAGCTTGCGTCCACGCATACGAGGCAAGAAGATCGCGGCAGATGCACACGGGGCTTCTATGAACACTGTCATCCTCGCATACGAGGGCTGCATCCTCTTCGAGGTCCTTCAGGCTGCCGCGATGGTCCACGAACGCTTGCCTGTGTGTGTCGCCACGCCCGACGGCGCAGCCGTCACGGATCGCAGTGGGATCCGCGTTCTCGCCGACCACAGCTACGACTCGGTGGTGACCGCGGACGTTGGATGCCTCCTGATCCCTGGCGGCAACCCGGACAGCATCGCCGGCAACACCGGCGCGATGCAGATCGTGAGAGATGTGGTGGCGAATGGGGGCGTTGCGGCAGGTATCTGCGCGGGTGTCGCCGTGCTGGGCCTCGCGGGGGTATTACAGGGTCGCCGCGTTGCGCACAACTACACAGATGCAGACGTGCCACCTGAGGTGCGCCGCCATACCGACCCGCTGTGGCAGGGAAACCGTGTTCGAACCGTCGGGCATCGCCGTGGACGGTGCAGTGGTCTCCGCTCGCCCAGAGCGCCACGAAGCGTTCGCGGAGGCGGTGGCCTTGGCTTGCAGAACCAAGCGCTGAGGGGGCCGTTCGCCTGTTGTTCGACGCGGGATTCGGCGGCATTGCGGGGCCTTGGTTCGTGGGAGACGGCGCGGTGATGACTGCGACTCGGAGCTGAGCCGTGGCTGGATCGCCTGCTTGTCGGCCTCTGTGAAGAGGTCTTAGCCGGAGTTCAGCGCTTTCCTGTATGCCGCGACGTGGCTAGCGATCTCTTCGTCGTGCAGGGCGAGGATGTGCGCTGCGAGAAGGGCGGCGTTCTTTGGGCCGTGGGCGCCAAGCGGGACGCCTCCGACCGGGATGCCGCTCGGGAGTTGCACGATCGAGAGCAGTGCGTCGATTCCTTGCAGCGGACCCACGGGCACGGGGATGCCTAGAACCGGTCGCAGCGTCTTGGCGGCGACCACGCCCGGAAGGGCGGCACTGAATCCCGCGGCCGTCAGGTAGATCTGAACGCCCTGTTGGTCCGCCTCCTCGATGTAGGCGAAGAGGCGGTCTGTGTTTCGATGCGCAGACAACACCTTGAATTCAAACGGAATAGAAAAGTCGCGGAGAATCGAAAACGCAGGTTCAAGGAACTCCTCGTCGTTCTTGCTTCCGGCAATGACGCTGACAAGCGGTGGCATGGGGCGCTAACTCCTCAAGCGAAAATCGGGCGAGCATGGTATGCCACTTGCGCCGACTTCGGTGCCTTCGGCGCGGCGCCTCACGTCTCGGCAAGATGCTCGAAGAACTCAACCTTGTGGCCGACCGGGTCGAACAGAATCGCATTGCGGTGACCGTAGAGCTCATCGGTTGGACCGCGCCAGAAGGTGACGCCCCGTCGGACGAGGCGTGCATGGGTCTCGTCGACATTGGCCACCTCGAACAGCAGATCCACACGGCCCGGTTCGCTGACGGGCGGACCGCTCTCCAAGCAAAGCCGGCAGTCGCCCTCACCGCGCAAGACCGCGATCTGCCCGGCGGTTTCTCGTTCAAGGTGCAGACCAACCACCTCGACGTACCAGTCACGGACTCGAGGGATGTCGCCGACCTGCAATGTCACGTACGCGAAGGACGCCATGCAATCTCCAAGGCTCCCGACCCGGTGGAGCCTACTTTGTGGCCCCGTCGGCGATGCGCCGGCGCGAACTGCTAGATCGCGTGGATCAGGGGCAGTTCCCGTTCGTCGTCCAGCACGTCGCCAATCTTCAGCGTGTTGAAGTAGGCCTCGGAAAGCACGTTGCGCTTGCCGTTGAAGCGGGCGCCCTGGGGCATGTAGGCGCAGGTCATTGCGCGGCGGTAGCCGAGCGTCATGTTGGGGCCAGCGCCGTGGGCGATCATGCCGTCGATGTAGACGGCATCGCCGGCGGCGGCTGGCACGGGCAACGGTTCGATGGAGGCGAGCTCGGGATAGCGTGCCACCAGCTCGCCCATGTTCTCGCCGATGGGCGCCTGCCGGTAGTCTGTGAAGCCCTGCGAGCCCGGCAGGAAGTAGAGGCAGCCGTTTTCGAGGGTGGCGTCGTCCAGCGCCACCCAGATGGAGATGGCGTTGCGGCTGTCGAAGGACCAGAAGGGCACGTCACGGTGAAACGCCGTGGCGTTCGCCAGCGGTTCCTTGATCAGCGCCTGATCGTGCCAGATGTGGATGCCGTCGATGCCGGCGAGTGAAGCGGCCAATCGGCCGAGGTTCGCGTCGTGCATCAGGTCGCGAACCGCTGCGGAGGATCGCGACAGCAGCATCATCTGCAGGAAGACGTTGGCATAGGCCGACTCTCGATGCCCTGCGGGGGTTCCATCCAGCGCTTGCCCGCGACGATCCGCGGTGGCGCTGTCGACGGCGTCTCGCCAGCGCTCGAGTTCGCCTTCGTCCAGGAACGCCGGCACGTGGAGGAAGCCCTCCCTCCGGTAGCGCTCGATCTCCTGTTCGCTGAATCCGGCTCGCATCCGGCGATTATCGGCGTGTCGCGGGGCGTTTGCCACAATGTGCGCCAGCGATTGAGGCGTCGGTTTGGACAGCGCCGGCGCCGCCCGAGGGGGGGCTGGCAACTCGGCTGCCGGCGAGGCCCTCGGCGAATCGAAACCTCACGACTTGACGGGCCGACCTCCTCAGCCGTAGGTTGTGTGGCTAGTTGTGTAAGGAACCACACATGGCGACCAATCTCGCGATCGATGACGAACTCTTGGCGAGGGCTCTGGAAATCGGAGGGGAGAAGTCGAAAAAGGCAACGGTGAACCGGGCGCTGCACGAGTTCGTTGCGCGAAGGGAGCAGCAGAAGATTCTTGAGCTTTTTGGCACGCTCGACTGGGACAGCGACTTCGACTACAAGCGCGAGCGCACTAGGTCGTGACCTTGTTCGTGGACACAAGCGTTTGGTCGCTCGCGCTCCGCCGTGATGCAACGCCCGAAGGAGCCGCTGTGCGGCGGCTCCGAGCAGCGCTTGCGGGTGGCGAGACCGTCCACACGACGGGCATCGTCCTCCAAGAACTATTGCAAGGGTACCGCGGGCCCAGTGCCAAGGCCGCCATCATCGAACGGTTCGCCGCCCTGCCACTGGTGGTGCCGAGTCGCGCCGATCACATCGACGCTGCAGAATTGCGCAACCACTGCGGCCGCAACGGCGTCCAGGTGGGGACCGTAGACGCCTTGCTGGCACAGCTATGTGTGCGGCACGACCTCACGATGCTCTCGACTGACCGCGATTTCGAACAGCTCGCGCAACGTAGCAGCCTTCGGCTCTGGACCGGCGGATAGCGTTACCGATCGTCGAGAGAGGTACGGGGAGCCGCTCTGTGGCGCCCGGTTTCCTTGCGTGTGGACGGCTTCCCGCATCGGCGAGGTGGGGTGTGGGTGTAACATGCCGGACGGTTTGAAGAAAGGTGAGGGGCGCCGTGGCGGAGGCAGTGAAGATTGAAGCCGGCGTTGCCGATTGGGAGGTGTCTCGTCTGGCAACGGCGCTTGGGGCCGAGGTGTGTGGGGCTGACCTTGGTCGGGCCGATGGCGGGCAGATCGATGCGATTCGCGAGCTGTTGCTCGAGCACCTCGTGCTGTTCTTCCCGGAACAGCATCTCTCCGTGGATGACCACGTGGGGTTCGGGCGCCACTTCGGCGTGCTGGAGGGGCACCCGAACCTGAAGAACCCCTTTACCGACCACCCGGAACTCTTTGAACTCGCCGCGAGCAAAGGCGGGGTGGCCGATGAATGGCATACAGACATCACTTTCCAGGACGAACCGGCGCTGATGTCGGTGCTGCAGATGCTGCGCTGTCCACCGACCGGCGGCGACACCATGTGGAGCAGCCTCTATGCCGCCTACGACGGCCTTTCCGAGCCGATGCAGGAGCTGTGCGAGGGGCTGACGGCGCTGCACGACGCCCATCCCCACGATCGCGCGGACAAAATGGCGATTCATCCGGTCGTGCGCGTGCACCCGGAGACGGGCCGGCGGGCGCTGTACGTCAGCGAGCATTTCACCCGCCGCATCGTCGAGATGAACGCCGGCGAGTCGGAGGCGCTGCTCGGCTACCTCACGCGCTGGGTCACGAGCCCCCGCTTCACCGTTCGCTACCGCTGGAGCGAAGGCACCGTCGCCATGTGGGACAACCGCTGCACGCAGCATTTCGTGCTCAACGACTTCGAAGGGGAACGCATCATCCAGCGCGTCACCGTGATGGGCGACAAGCCGGTCGGTGTGGCAGCGCCGCGATGGGCGCCCCATGTCGGCAAGGGCCGCGCGTCGGCCATGAGCCGCCACGACCGCCAGCTTCATCGGTTCCTTTCCAAGGCGCGCGAAGCCTAAACCGCGGATGGGTCCCCTCGCCGGCATCCGGGTGCTCGAGGCCGCATTCCTGATCCAGGGGCCGCAAGCGGCCGCGCTGCTGCGCGACATGGGTGCCGACGTCATCAAGATCGAACTGCCGGGCATCGGCGATCCGTGCCGCTACATTCCGCTGTCCGCAGACGATGACCGCAGCGCCACGTTCGTGGCCTGCAACCGCGGCAAGCGCAGCCTGGCGCTGGACCTCCGGCAGGAAAAAGGCGCCGACGCATTCCGTCGCCTGGTCGTGGATGCCGACATCGTCATCAGCAACTTCACGCCCGGAACGCTCGACGGCTGGGGGCTTGGCTACGAGGACCTCGCGGCCATCAACCCGCGCATCATCTGGGCTGCGGGGAGCACGTTCGGGCCCGTGGGGCCGGATGCCGACCGCGGCGGCGCCGACCTCGCGGGGCAGGCGGCCGGCGGTCTCATCAGCACCACCGGTCGCGACGGCGACCTGCCGACACCGGTGGGTGCCTTCATCGCCGACCACATCGGTTCGCTCAACATGGTGGCCGGCGTGCTTGCGGCCCTGCACGAACGCGAACGCTCGGGCCAGGGACAGCGCATCGAAGTCTCGCTGCTCGGTGGCCAAATCTGGGCCCAAGCCACGGAATACACCCACTACTTTCTCTCCGGCAAGCAGCCGGGCCGCGCCAACCTAGGCCATCCCATCATTCACGGCATCTACGGCCTGTTCGAGACCAGCGACGGCTGGATCGGCATCGTCGGCGTACCGCCCGAAGCGCGCGACGCGTTCTTCCTCGCGGTGGATTGTCCCGAATTGGCTGTCGACGAGCGCCTCCAGGGCTATCGCCTGCCACCGCCCGAAGTGCTCACCGAGGCCAAGGCGCAACTGCGGACGGCTTTTCGGAAGCGCACCACCGCTGAGTGGAGCGCAATCCTCAGGGAGGCTGGCGTGCGCTACGCCGAGGTTCGCGACTACCCCGCCGCCGCGGCCGACCCCGGCATTTGGGAAAACGGCTACCTCGCGGAGGCAGCGGGCGACGACGGCACGCCCCGCAAGGTCGTCGGCAACCCGATCCGCATGAGCCGCACGCCGCTCCGGCCGGGCGCCATCGCGCCAGAGATCGGCGAGCACTCGGAGGAAGTGCTGCGCGAGGCGGGGTTCTCGGAGGAGGAAATCGGCGCCATCCTGGGCCTTTGACCACGACCGGCTCTGCCCGAAGGCATGGTGAAACGATTCTTGAAGCGATTAAGGCGTTGAAGAATATCGAAAAACCGCCTTGCTCGCCCTTTATCGTTGCACGAGTTCTGCAACGATTCCAAGCGCAACGAACAGCATCATGGAACGCGTCCCGCGAGGAAGGTTGGACGAGGAGCGCACGCCTTGCGGCCGTTCGAGCAAGATGCGCTCCGTCCGCCGGAGTGAATTGCCAGAAAACGGCGAGCTGACGCAACGAGCGGATTCAGGCCGTAGTGCCGTCGTCTTCGTTCCAAGGATTGACGACCAAGGCGCCGAGAGCCAGAAAATGGTCGACATTGCGCGTCATGACGTTAAGGCCATGCTCGCGAGCGGTGGCCGCGATCAGGCCATCGGACGCGCTCGCGGGGCGCCCTGCGTGCCGGGCCAGCGCATCGAGTTCGCCCCAAAGCCGTGCCGTCGTCGAGACGATCGGCAGGATGCGGTCAGCGAAGCGCGTCTGGAGCCGTTCGAGCCATTCGGCAAGTTCGCGCCTCCGACGGCTGTGCGGTAGCCGGGCCACGCCACTGGCGAGTTCGCCAAGCGTGACCACGCTCAGAAACGTGTCCTCGTCGGGGAGCGCGGCGACGGCCGCCTTCACCTCTAGAGCACCTTGCGGATGGCGGATTTCCGAGACGACGCAAGTGTCGAGCAGCACTCTCATGGTTTGGCATCGCGCATCGGCCTTGGATCGCGCTGGACCGTCATGCCTTCGAACGAAGGACCATTCATCAGGTACGCGATGAAACCGTCGCCGCGCCCGACTAGCCGGTTGAAAGTTTCCTCGGCGACTACCACGACGGCCTCTTCGCGACGGGCGATCCGTTGCGGCCCTTCCGTCAGCGCCTTGGTGACGACTTCACTCAGCCGGTTCTTGGCCTCCGTCAGTGGCCAATCCGTGCCGACTTCTATCTCGGCCGTCTGTCTAGCCATGGGCGGCTCCTGATTGGCTGTCTTGAGTGGATGGCTATAGTGGCTCGAATTACCGGTGGCCGCAAGCGGGCTTTGGCGTAGGTCGCGATGGCGCCCGCGAAAACCGCTTTCAGGTGTCCGGCCCCATGCCCTTGGCGCGTAGCTCGGCGAGCGCCTCGTCGGTCTTGCGCAGGTGGGCGAGGCCCATGCCCTGCAGGATGTGGTCGGCCTTCGTGTACTGGATCTTCGTGTAGGTGGTGATTTCGACGCGATTGCCCCATGGATCGAGGAAATCCATGAAGCGGCCATCCAAGAACGTCACGCCGAGTTCCTCGAGGCGCTGGCGGGCGAGTTCCTTGTCGTCGACGGCGATGCCGAAATGGCGGCGTTCGTCCGGGCCCTGGCGGCGGCCCTTGGCGAAGTTGATGAACTGGTCGCCGAAGTACACGAACGCGGCGGTGTCGCTGCGGCGGGCGATCTCGAAATCCAGGAAGGCAGAGTAGAAGTCGAGGGCGGCGTCGATGTCCCCGACTTCCAGCGCGATGTGGTTGATGCCTACTGCCTTGGCGCGATGCGGGGGTGGTGTCTTCTCCATCAGGTCTCTCCGTTTGCTTGCTTCTTCGGTGTTGACGCCCCTCACTCCCCAAACCGGGGCAACTGGCGTCTCGGCACCAGCCATGTGTGGCCGAGCTGCTCGAACAGGGCGCCTTCGCGGGTGAGGCAGTGCTTGCGGACTTCGTTCAGCACCCTTGCGGCGGCGGTTTCGGTCCAGAACCATTCTTCGAGGCCCACGACATCAGTTGCCCGGCCTGGTTGGGCGGTGACGGACTCGTTGTAGTACGCCTTCAGATCCTCGGTTGCCATCTTCAGGGCCATGCCGAGGGGGACGCTCGGCACGGGATTCGGCGGCTCCTCGCCCTTGGCGAAAGCGGCCACGAAGTCGATCACCGCGTCGGGAGCGAGGCCGGTGGAATCGGCGGTCGTGCGCCCACGTAGTTGCACCGCCCCTTCGTACCAGTCGCGCAAGCCCGTCGCCTCGGCCCGAAACGCACTCAAGAGTTCGCTCTGACCGCCCAAGGCATCCACGCTCGTGGCGAAGCTCACCGGGCACGCCAGCGGCACCTCAGGTGCCGTCCCTTCCGGCTCGTCGTCGGGGAAATCCTCCAGCACCGGCCCTTCCGCACGTTCGAGAAGGTCGAGCGCCATCCGCAGCACGCGCTTCTGGAAGGAGGGATTGCCAGGCGCGCCCACGGGACGCCCGAGCTCGAACGGCACCCACAGCGCCCGCGGCGGTCGAATGCGCTCGGTGTGGTCTCGGATCAGGCTGATTTGCGTGGTGGCGATGCCGGCCCGTTCCAGATAGTGCGCAAGCGCGCCAACGGCACGCGTGCAGGCGGGTCAGACAGGCACCAGCAGGGCGGCATCGACGCCATCGGCGCGCATGTCTTGAGCGAGTTCCGCGGCACGGGGCTCGAGGCCGTCGAGCTTGCCGATCGCGCCCATGAAGGAATAGTGGCGCGAGGCTATGCCGCCAACGTCTCCCGCTTGGGCCAGTTCCCGCAGCCGGTCGAGCGGCAGCACCACGTTCCAGTCGAGCTGGAAGCCGGTGCGGTCGAAGTTCGTCGAGACGTGGCTCATCACGAGGTCACCCGCTGGCGTGTCCGCAGGGATCACCCGATAGTCCGCGCTCCCCGGCGTGATGGGCTGATCGCCGCGCCGGTGCAGCCCCGCGGTCGAAACCAGCGCCACCTTGCGCTGCGCCACCGGCGGCCCGGTCACCCACGGCACGGTCTCGAATGTCGGACACGGCATGTCCAGAAAGTGCTTCTGCAGGCGAGGCGACAAGCGTTCGAGTGCAACCATGTCGAGGCGCTCCTTGGCGTCAAGCCAGCGTGTTGTCCAGCTCGTTGGCACGGGTGAGGGCGGGGCGGTCGGCGAGGAGGGCGACGTATCTCTCGAAGGCTGGACGTGGGGCGATGGTGTGCACCACGTTCATGCTCCAGTTGAGGTTGGCGCCCACATAGACATCGGCGGCCGAAAATGCCTCTCCGGCGATGTGCGTGTTGCCTTCAAGAGTGTGTTCGAGGGTGTCAAGAACTCGGTCGAGGGTGCCGTAGCCGACCATGCCCTGCTGCTCGGCGGAGATTTCGACGCCGAGCATCTTGTTGACCGTTGCCGCCTCGAACGGGCCGGCGCAGAAGAACAGCCAACGGTAATAGGCGCCTCGGCTGGCCGGTGACGGGGCGAGGCCCGCGTCCGGGAAGGCATCGGCGAGGTAGGCGCAGATGGCGGCGGCCTCGGTGACCACCACATCGCCGTGCCGGATCGCCGGCACCTTGGCCATCGGATTGACGGCGCGGTACTTCTCCGAGCGGATGCTGTCATCGAAGGTCAGCACCTCTACGTCGTACGCTGCGCCGGTCTCTTCGAGCATCCAGCGGGCGATCCGGCCCCGGGACATGGGGTTCGTGTAGAAGGTGAGGTCGGTGGGCATGGCCTACGTCCGATATGGTGGTGGCGAAAGCGTAGCAAAGCCACTTGCTGATTGATGTACGCTGAACTGCATCTTTTGGACGGAGCTGGACCAAGCCATGAGCGAACTGGCGAAAGCAACCACGGCAACCGTCGTCCCGACGTTGCGCTACCAAGACGCGCACGCCGCGATCGACTGGCTGGAGCGGGCCTTCGGCTTCCGTCGACACTTCGTCGTGGATGATGGCGAGGGCGGCGTGGCCCATGCCCAGCTCACCTTCGGCAACGGCATGATCATGCTGTCGTCCGCGCACGATGACGAGTTCGGGCAGATGCAACGGCCGCTTGCGTCCACGGACGCGCCGGTGTCGCAGAGCCCGTACATCATCGTCACCGACGTGGACGCGCACCACGCACGTGCGCTGGCTGCCGGCGCGGTGATCGTGATGGAACCGGAAGACAAAGACTACGGCGGTCGCGGCTATGGCTGCCGCGACCCGGAGGGCAACCTCTGGAGCTTCGGCAGCTACGACCCTTGGCAGGACGAAGCCGGCTGAAGATCGCAAGCCCAGCTTTCCACCGCGCACGTTGACCTCGCTGGAGGGGCACTCGGCGCTCAGCGAGGATCCTCGCATTTCGCGAAAGGCGGAGTTCGCGCAGAGGTTGCTACGGTCGCTCCTTGGGTTCGAGGCCCAGTAGCTTGCGCACCGCATCGGAACGGTCGGTGGTCACGGCCACCTGTTTTGGCGTCAGGCCGTTGGCGTCCACGAGCTCCGGGTTCGCGCCGCGTTCGAGCAGCCATCGGACCACGTCCGGGAAGTCGTCGCGCACTGCCATGTGCAGCAAGCTCGTCGGCTCGGCGTCGTACACGGGAAACAGGTCGTTGATCCGTCCGTCGAGTTCGGCTTCGAGCCGGCCCAAGAGCTTGAAATGCGCGAGATGAAGTAGGTTGTAATCCGCGCCTCCGTCCATCAGCACTGCCGCCGTCGCGGCCACGCGCACGCCTTGTCCAACGCTCCACTGCAGCGGAGGGCGGTCCCTGGCGAGCGCATTGGGGTCGGCCCCGGCTTCGAGCAGCAGGCGCGCCACGCCCACGTTGTCGTGGTTGGCGGCGATGTGCAGCGGCCTGCCGCCCGACGACCACGCGTAGCCGCCAAGACCCTCGATGTCCGCTCCGTTCTCGATCAGCAGCCGCGCGATGGCCAGGTTGTCGGCGCGCAGCTCCGGCGTCCACTGCACCCACGGGTCCATGTTGCGGGTGAGGAAGGTGGCACCGGTGTTCGAGTCTTCCGTGTAGTAGCGCACCTTCGCGAGCGCCGGGTTGGCTTCCAGCATCGTCTTGACCGTCGGTAGATCGATCCGGTCAATTGCCATCACCAGGGCCAAGCGTTCGGCAACCGTCTCCGCCGCGAACGACTCGTAGTCCTCGCCGCCATCCAGGGTGAATCCGGCAAGCGCGACATTGGTAAGCGCCGCCTTGAGGGCGACGCCATCGGTGCCGTAAGGCGGGTAGTACTCCGCCAGGAACGGCGTGATGGCAAGGTCGCGGTAGGCCTCGCGGACGACGCGGGTGCGGTCGTGGCCGGCGCCGCGGATCTCGATATTGGAGGCGAGTTTCAGGGGCTCGCTGTAAACGCCCGGGTCAAGATGGATTGTGTCGCCGTCGTTCGCCACATCGAGCGCAGCTTGGATGGTCTTGAGTTCTTGGTCCGTTCCGACGCGGTGGTCCCTACCGATGTCGGCAATCGCGACGTCGTGAACGACATCATCGTCCACCACAATCTCGGCGGCATCGGCTCGGTACCCTCTTGCCGACACACGGGCGGCGTAGGTTCCGGGTCGCACCGCAGCGGCGTAGCGACCGGCCAGGTCCGTTATCACTACGTAGGTCACGCCGTCCCGCCGCAGCGCGACGTGCGCGTAGTCGACGGGTTCGCGGGTTTCGGCGTTGACGACCGTGCCGGAGAGGCGGCGAAGGGGCTCGTCAGCGCCGGTGTGGATGGCGGCCAAGGGCGGCACGTGGCTGTCCGGGTTGATGTCGCGGGGGAGCGCATCCGATTCGATCACCAGCGATTTGAGCCGTCCCGCGCCGCCATCGAACGGCGTCCCGGCGGCGGATTCGGTCCAGAACGCCACGGCGGTCAACCGACGGCCCGGCCCGACGTCCTTGATGATGTTGGGCTTCACCGCCAGCGTGCCGTTGATGTCTGGATGCACCGTGCGGTCGGTGCGCTGGCCGGCGGCGGCGACGAAGCTGCTCCCCTTCGAGGCGGTGTACAACTGAAAGACATCCCCGCGCCGCACGAGGGTGATGGTCTCCGCCGTTCCCGTCACGTCGCGTTCGTCCACGTAGTAGGTCCAGTATCCCTGTCCGACGAGGGCGAAGGGACGGTTGCCTGCCTGCGGCACGCCGCCGATGCCGTCGAAGCCGATGAGATAGGCGCCGCCATGCACCTGCCCGTGATCGAACTGCAGGTAAACGCCGAAGCGCTCGCCCGAGCGGTTGGTGTGCGGCCGAAGCCGCGTGCTCGCGGGATCGAGGGTGATGCTCAGCGTGAAATCGTCGCCGCCGATTGCCTCCACGATCTCGGGGTGGATGTCACGGTCAAGCTCCGGGAAGAAATCCGGCCACGTGTCGCTGTAGCCGGTCGGGCCCATGCTGTGGTCCGCGAAGTCCCGGTACGGGTTGTCGCCGTTGACGATCTGGAAGCCGGTCTCGTGCAGCACGATGCGGTCCCGGCGAAACCCGGCCTTGATCGGCTCTCGGTCGTTCGCCCCGGTGAAGACAGCGCGGCCGGCCTCCGCCGGGACGCATGCGAAAGCGAGGAACATCGCCGCGGCGGCCATTGTTGCGTTGGCGCTCGAATGCATCGCGAGTCCAAGTGCTTTTCGCCGACTGTCACACACTCGACGCCCCAACGCCAGCCGCATCGTCAAACACCCCCGGCGCTGGCGGGCGCCTTGTTGGAAAGCGCGTTGGGTGCGCTAGGGAAGGCAGGGTGGCTTCCCTTCAAAGTCTCAGGGCCAAGTCCGACAGACGGCTAGGTTTCGACGTCTAGTCGTCGGGCCACGGGTTGTGCAGTTCCACCCCGAAATCCGAGAAGTCACCCGTGTTTCGAGTGACAACCGTCAGTCTGCGCACGATGGCCGTCGCCGCGATCATGGCGTTTTCGCTCACCGTGTCCGACCTCCGGTGCATCAGACGCGCCCACTCGCGGAAGGCTGGTGCGTCCATCGGCAAGACGCTGTAGGAGGCAAGCACCTTTTTGAGCCAAGTCTCGATCTCCTCGGCCTTCGGCTTGTCCTGCTCGCGGGTTATCTCGATGCCTGCCTGTATTTCTCCGACCGTAACCGCAGAGACGTAAAGCTGGTCGGCTGGTACGCCGGCAATCCACTCCAAGACCGCACCGTGAGGGCGGGGACGGCGCAGTTCCGAGACGACGTTGGTGTCAACGAGGTACACCTACTCCACCACTTGGGGTCTCCGGCGCGGCCGGGGCCGACGCGCCGGCGTGAGGTCCCCGGTACGCGCTTCGGAGGCCAGGAGCAACTCCTTCAGGTTGGGCCTCGCCATCCGTTCCAGCCTCTGCCATTGCTCAATGGGAAGAAGCACGGCTGTCTCCACTCCTCGCTTGGTGACGACTTGGGGTCCCTCGGCCATGGCACATTCGAGAAGCTCGCTGAACCGCGCCTTCGCGTCTTGCACAGGCCATCTCTTGTCCATGATCCTCGCCTTCGATATGACTAGTCTTAAGACTAGATTATGCCATTTGGCCTCGCCGCGGGAATCGGATCGGATTGCCTTATGCCACAATCCTCTCGTCCAACCGCGAAGCTGACATGCGACGGACAACGACACTGCACCGATCACGCTTGCGGATGCGCAGCGCACCATCGCTCAGCAGCACGGCTTCGGCTCGTGGCGAGCGGTGCACGGCAGCGAGGGCGCGGTGGGTCCGGTAGCCACGCCACGGTTGCACATGCAGACCCTGTTTCGGTTCAACGATGCGGGGCTGATCGTCGGCACACGGGAACCGGATGCTGTCCACGGGCCCGTGTTCTGGATCGCCCGTGGCCGCGAGGGGTGCGTTTGGGCGGTGCGATGCGACACGCCAAAGCGCGTTCAGCGCGAACTTCAAAGACTGGCCGAGGATGAGCCACCG
The DNA here is from genome assembly GCA_009837725.1 of Gammaproteobacteria bacterium. Taxonomy (GTDB): domain Bacteria; phylum Pseudomonadota; class Gammaproteobacteria; order Pseudomonadales; family Azotimanducaceae; genus VXYL01. The sequence continues at coordinate 13,191 of VXSY01000157.1, forward strand.
GCGGATGACTTCCACGCGCCTCCGGTCCATGCGCGACGATACCGCTCGATCATCGGCGGGGAGGTGGGTGCTGGTCCGGCGTTCCGCTTCCCCCACTCGTTGCCCGAACCAACGGGTGTGGTGTTTGCCAACGACGTCGGCAGGCTCCTGCCGCACTTCCCTGATTGGCGAGCGGACGAAGTGGACGGTCGGACACCGATCGCCACCGTCGAGCGCGACGAACGCGCCATTAGCGTCTGCTGCTCTGCGAGGAAGTCGCCATTTGCTGCGGAAGCTGGGCTGGAAACGGCGCCGGCATTTCGCGGTCACGGACTCGCTGCTCGTGTGACGTCCGCATGGGCGCTCGCGGTGCGATCGTCGGGCAGAGTCCCCTTGTACAGCACATCATGGAGCAACGTCGCGTCGCTCGCGGTGGCGCGCAAACTCGGATTGAGCCTATATGCCAGTGCCTGGAGCCTGAACGACGCGACGAGTCGCCAACCCGTAGGCCAGCAGGGCTAGGAGCCTGCCTCGTAGAGCGAAGTTCGTAGTTCTCCAGCCCACCGAGGCCGCCGCGTCGCTGAGGTGCGAGCAACAGGCTGGAAAGGCCTCGGAGGGAAGGCATCCTGCCTTCCCTAGCGCCGATAGGCGCTTTCGGGCCGGTCACAATGAAGCAGGCGGGCTGGCGCGCAGGGAAGGCATCCTGCCTTCCCTCCGAGGATCGTGGGAACATGCGTCACTCATTCGATGCATGGGAAAGGGCATGGCTGTGGTGGAGACCACCGACAACGGTGGTTGGCGGGCGATCACGCTCAATCGGCCAGCGACGCGCAACGCGATCAATGGGCCGTTGGGCGAGGAGTTGGCGGAAGCGCTCTTGGCTGCGGACGCGAACGACGAGGTGCATGCGGTGTTGCTGTGCGGTGCCGAGGGGGCGTTCTGTTCCGGGCTTGATCTCAAGGAGTTCAATGCCGAGCCGGCGCCGGACTGGCTGCCTCGCTTTGGCCAAATCTGGCGCGGGGCGCATCGGGCGTTGTTCCAGTGTCGCAAGCCCGTGGTGGTGGCGCTCGAACGCTTTGCCATCAACGGCGGTGCCGCGCTTGCCCTGGCGGCGGACTTGCTCGTGGTGGGCGACGGCGCGTTCCTGCAAGTGGGGGAGGTGCGTGTGGGCATGGCGGCGCCCTACAACATGGCGTGGCTGCGGTTGCGCCAGAGCGAGGCGGTGATCGCGAGGCTTACGCTCACCGGGCGGCGCTTCCATGGCCCAGAACTGGTGCAGATGGGCGTTGCCCACGAGTCGGTGGCGGATGACGAGGTGCTGACACGGGCACGGGAGCTGACTGCGGAGGTCGCCGGTTTTCCGGGTGGCGCCGCCACTCGGATCAAGCGCCTGATGCGGGGCTATGCGAGCATGGACGCCGACGAATGGTTCGACTTGGCGACGCGCAATGCTGGCGGGCGGGTGGCGCCGCGGGCCGTCACGTGACCTGCCATCACGCTCGGCGACACGACCATGAGGAGGTAACCCGGTGAGCGCAACCGACTCCACAGACTCCACGCGGCCTGCCCCCACGGTACCTTCCGCGCGCATCGAGTCGCTCGACGTGGTGCGGGGGGTGGCGCTTCTCGGCATCCTGCTGCTGAACATCCTCTACGGCCTGCCTGGCCTGTCTTACTTCACGCCAGTAGCAGATGGTGCCCTGAGCGGCGTGAATTTCGCCGCCTTCGTCACCGTCGAGACACTGTTCGAGGGCGTCATGCGGGGGCTCTTCTCCATGCTCTTCGGCGCTGGCGTCGCGCTCTTTGCCGACGGGCGCGGGGCCGGGCCGTACTACCGCCGGCAAGCCCTGCTGCTCGGGTTCGGCGTGTTCAACGCCTTGGTGCTGATGTTCTCGGGCGACATCCTCGTCACCTACGCCCTCGCCGGCTTCATCCTCTACTTCGCCCGCAATTGGCGTCCGCGCACGCTGCTGATCGTCGCTGGCGTCGTGTACCTCTGGCTGGGGCTGGTGTACGGCGGACTGTTTTCGGCGGCGTCGTACCTTGACCGGCAAGCTGACTCCGACCAGGCGAGCGCAGCCGCCCCGCCGCCTTCGGCCGCGCCGATGGAAGAAGCGCTGAGTTTTCTGGATCCGAGCCCGGAGGAAATCGAGAACGAGGTGGTGGCGCATACCGCGCCCTACGGCGAGGCCTTCCTCGCCAATCTCGACGAGGTAGTGGGGATGTGGCTGGCGGCGCTGCCGTGGACGTTGTTCTGGGACGCGCTTGCCTGCATGTTGGTGGGCATGGCGCTGTACCGGGCCGGGGTACTTCAGGGCGCGAAGTCTGAGGGCTATTACGTGCGTCTCGCGGTGTGGGGCATTGCCATTGGCCTCACGGTGAACGTGCTGGAAGTGGCCATGCGTGTCAGCACCGACTTCGGCCTCGCGTGGTCACCGATGATCACCACACCCACCTATGACATTGGTCGAGTGGCCACGGCGCTTGGCTACGTGGGCCTCGTGCTGCTGGTGTGCCAGCGCGGACTGCTGCCTCGCATCCGCCATGCCCTCTCTGCCGTAGGACGCATGGCTCTTACCAATTACCTGATGCACAGCCTCTTTTTCCTGTTGCTCTTCCATCACTCGGTGGGGCTCGGGCTGTGGAATCGCTTGGAGCGCGTTGAGCTCTATCTGGTGGTGTTCGCAATCTGGGCGTTCCAGATCGCCTTCAGCCTCTGGTGGATGGGGCGCTACCGCTTCGGACCGATGGAATGGGTGTGGCGCGTGCTGACATACGGACGGCTGCCGAGCGGTCGCTAGGAGGCGCTCGCGCCGCCCAGATACCAAGGGAACGGCGAACGCGACACCACCAGCGCCATGGAACGGTCTTGGCGGGCGTTAGCGCGCCCTGAAGGGCGCGTCGGCAGTTCGCTGGCGCGAACTGCTCGCC
>VXSY01000006.1:0-14215 GCA_009837725.1 Gammaproteobacteria bacterium
TCGACAACCCAACACCGGCGATTCGCAACGCCAGTTCAGAGCTTCCCTAGCCTCGTTTCCACCTGCCGTCAGGCAGTCCTTTCCACACGCAATCTGTCACAAGCGATCTTTTTCACAACCGAACCACACCAGCACCGGGGGAATCCATGACCTACAAGGACGTGCTCTACGAGACGGACGACCGACTCGCCTTCATCACGCTGAATCGACCGGAGAAGCTGAACGCCCTCTCCAACAACCTGCGCGGCGAGCTGATGGACGCCATGCGCGAGGCGGAGGCTGACGATCAGATCGGCGTCATCGTGCTGCGTGGGGCTGGCCGGGCATTCTCGGCCGGCTACGACCTTTCGCCGGCACGCCAGGCGGATTCGTTCGACTTCGTGAGCCCCCGCTCGGGCCTGCCGGACACCGGTTCCACCCACCCCGGCGCCTTCCAGTGGGCGCGGCACGTGGTGATGACCAACTGGATCATCTGGGAACTCGCCAAGCCCGTGGTGGCGCAGATTCAGGGCCACTGCCTCGCTGGCGGCACGGAACTCGCCACTGTCTGCGACTTCCGCATCTGTGCCAAGGACGCCAAGATCGGCTATCCGCCGGTGCGCGCCATGACCACGATGGACATGATGTGGACGCCCTGGCACATGCCGCCTACCAAGGCGCGGGAATTCGCCTACGTCGGCGATTCCTTCTCCGGCGAAGACATGGAGCGGCTCGGCTGGGCCACCTACGCGGTGGAAAAGGAAGACCTCGACTCCTTCACCGAGAAGTTCGCCCGCCGCATGTCGTTCGTGGACAACGAGATGCTGATGTACTCAAAGCGGGCCGTGAACCGGCAGTACGAAACGATGGGCATCCGCGAGGCGCTGCATTCGGCCACGGAAATCCAGGCGCTGTCATCGGGCAGGGCTGCGGCGGCGGAGTGGGGCCGGCGCGTGCGCGACGACGGCCTCAAGTCTGCGCTCGAGTGGCGCGACGGGCCCTTCCGCGACTTCCGCGGCGCCTACGACAGCGCCCCGAAGGATCGCGCCGTTGCGGGCATGGAGAAGTCGGACGAGAAGCCTAGCGGCGACTATTGATTCCTTGACGCCGGAGGGAGGGCGTCTCGCCCTCCAAACCGCCGTTGGTCAGGGATTAGGCAGCGGGTTGCGCGCCTTGCGGCGCATCGGAGGGCGAGACGCCCTCCCTCCAGACCACAGGGAGAGGACTTACATGGGCTTGGAAGGCAAGAGTGCGCTCATCACGGGTGCGGCGAGTGGCATCGGCAAGGCGACGGCATTGCGGTTCGCCCAAGACGGCGCTGCCGTGATGTGCGCCGACATCGACGCCGATGGCGCGGCAGCGACTGCGGACGCGATCAAGGCCGACGGCGGACGCGCCGCATCGATGACCCTTGACGTGACCGACGAGGCGGCAGTGAAGGCGGCGCTCACCGGCACCGCCGATGCCTTGGGCGGCCTCGACATCATCTTCAACAACGCCGGCATCGGCGGCTCCCAAGGCTGGGACACCACCATCGCCGTCAATCTCTCCGGCGTGTACTACGGCCTGTTCCACGGCGCGACCTTCCTGGCCGAGCGCGGTGGCGGCGTCGTCATTTCCACCGCCTCCATCGCCGGGCTGGTGGGGCTTTCGGGACCTGAGCGCGGCAACAACGAGCCGCTGGCGCCCGGCGCCGGTGCCTACGTCGCTGCCAAGCACGGGGTTTCCGGCCTCACCCGGCAATATGCTGTCACCTTCGGCCGTCAGGGCGTGCGCGTAAACGCGGTGGCACCCGGCTACATCGAGACGCCCATGACGGCGCCGATTCGGGAGAGCGAGGAGTTCGAGGACTACATCCGCTCGCTGCACCCCGCCGGCCGCTTTGGCCAGCCGGAGGAAATCGCCTCGGTGGTGGCCTTCCTCGCCAGCGACGATGCGAGCTTCATCAACGGCGTGGTGCTTCCGGTGGACGGCGGATACACGGCGAGGTGAGGGCCTCCGTCGCCGTGGCGCTCAAGGCTTCGCTTGCGGTCCTCGCCGGCGTCGTTGCTGTCGGCGCGGCCGCCGTGGAGGTGGTGGGCAAGGTCACGCACCCCGATCTCGGCGAGATCAGCGGCCTCGCCAAGTCGTCCGACGGCACCTTCTATTGGGTTCACAACGACAGCGGCGACAGTGCGCGCCTCTTTGCCATCGACGCCGAAGGCAACGTGATTGGGCCGTCGTGGATGAACCTCGGCGCCGACGACTGGCCCGGGCACACCATCGACAACGCCTGGCACTTCGACTGGGAGTCCATCGCCGCGTACGAAGGCGACCTGTACATCGCCGACGTCGGCAACAACGGTAACGCCCGCCGAGACCTCGGCATCTACCGCCTTGCGGAACCGAATCCGCGCGCCGTCACCAAGGCTCGGGCGCAAGGGCTGTTGGAGGTCGTGTATCCGGATCAGGCGAAGTTCCCGGCGGAGCAGTGGCACTTCGATTGCGAGGCGATCTTCGTGGACGACGGGTTCGTCTATCTGATCACGAAGCACCGCGAGGCAGGCCGCATCGACGTGCTGGAGGCTGGCGCGAAGCTGTATCGCGTGAGCGCGGTTCGGTTTGCCGCTGATGCGGAGCTGATCGGGTCGTACGGCGGAATCACCTCCGCCACGGGCGCGGACCTTTCTCCGGACGGGAACACCTTGGCGGTCTCCTCGTATACCGCGCTTTGGCTGTTCGATCGCCCCGCCGAGGGCGACAACTGGTTCGCGGGGCCGGCCCGCAAGCTGGACATCGACCCCCGCGTAACCAAGCAGCTCGAAGCCATCGCTTGGGAAGATGAGCGGTCACTGCTGCTGATCAACGAGCAGCGGGACATCATGCGGGCGCAAGTGTCGGAGTTTGAGGCTGTTGATTGACGCGGAACGAAGTCAGGCGATGGTGGCCCGGCCGTGGCGATTGCCTCTTTGCCCGACACCTTCGCCGTGCGCGCCTGGCGGCGCGATGGAGGGCGAGACGCCCTCCCTCCAAGGAGGTCCTCAGCGGTGAGAATCGGAATCGTCTCGGACATCCACGCCGACGCCGACGCGCTCGCGCGGGTGTTTGACGAGATGCCGGCGGTGGACGAAATCCTCTGCGCCGGGGATGCCGTCAGCGAGTACGAGTTCTGCTCCGAGACGGTGGCGCTCTTGGCCGAGCGCGGCGTGCATTGCATTCAGGGCAACCACGAGGCGGTGCTGTTCGGCGGCGGGAATCCGAACTTCCTCGACAAGTGCCGTCGCGAGCACTCCGCCGAGTCACTCGCCTTCCTGGCCGACGCGCCAGCGACCCGGGAGTTCGACTTTGCCGGGGTGCGGGTGCTGCTGACGCACACCGGGCTTGGCGAGGACGAGTACATTCGCCCCGGCAGTCCACGCCTCAGGGCGTTCGCCACCCTGCCCTACGACATGGTCTGCTTCGGCCACACCCATGTGCCGTTCGTGCATCAAGCCGGCAACGTCACGGTAATCAACCCAGGCTCGTGTTCGCAGCCCAGACCGCCGGAGCGCACCGGTACCTACGCAACCTTCGACACCGAGACCAGGCAAGGCGTGATCCACCGCCTCGGCGAACGATGATTGACCAACACAATCGCGCCTGGCGGCGCGCCGGGAGGGCGAGACGCCGTCCCTAAAGGGTACGGAGGAGCAAGTGTCGAATACCGAGAAGCTGGCGGCGAGGATCGAGGAACACGGTCTCGCACCGTACGTTGAGGAACTCGACGAGCAGGGCTACACCGTGGTTCCGCCGGGCGTGACGGGCGTCACCGAAGACGACGTGGACGAACTCGTCAGGCGGCTCTTGGAGAAGTCCGAGGAGTTGATCGGATGCCGGTTCACCGTCGAAGGCGGCCCCGAATGTGAGCTCGACTATGGCGACTTTCCCGGCTTCCTGGAGCGCTTCTCGGGCGCCAAGCCGAGCCAGTTCCAGCTCATGCAGCTATGCACATATCACCGGGCATTTCGTGATCTTGCGATCAACCCGGTGGCAGTCACCCTCATCCATCACCTCTTCGGTACGGAAGGGTCGTTCGGCAACCATTGGCCGGCGCGGTTCAGCTCTCACAACTGCTTCGTGAAGTGGGCCGGTGAGGGCTACGGCGAGTCGTTGGGCCTGCACGTGGACCAGGGCGGCATCCCGCTGCCGTGGGGCGAGAAGGCGCTCAACGCCAACTGCAACTGGTGCCTGACCGATTACACGCTGGACGACGGCGCCTTCGCCTGCGTACCCGGTTCGCATCTGCGCAAACGCCACCCCAAGCTGCCAGATGCCGCCGCCGAGGCGATCCCCATCGAGTGTCCGCGCGGTTCCCTGATCGCCTTCCACGGCGCCCTGTGGCACGGCGCCTATCCGAAGAAGACCCCGGGCTTGCGCGTGACCATCGCCAATTTCTTCCGCCACGCCGCGATTTCGCCGCAGGACGACATCCCGAACCATTTCCCGAAGGAGCTGGCCGACGACTGCGCGGACCCAGAGACCTTCCACATGCTGGCCGGCTTCGGCAGCCCGTATCAGTCCCAGGTGTACCCATTGCCAAAGGCGGTCGCGAGTTCGCCATAGCAACTGCCGACCGCCCGCCGCCGCTACTCGCAGATCACTCCGTCGCCGTCGCGGTCGTTCATGTAGGCATAGGCCGGGTGGTCGGCATCCACCGGGGCGATGTCGTGTGCCCTCGCCTCGGCACAGGTGATGCGACCGTTGGCGTTGTCGTCGTATAGCGCGAGCGGCGATGTGCCGTCCGAGGCAGCGCTTGCACGCGCAGGGTTGCCTGCGGCGGCCAAGGTCACGGAGAGCGCGAGCGGTGCTACGCGCGTGGCCAGGGCCGTCGGCTCCGGACCCGGCATGGGGCGCAGGCTGTCGAGGTCCGGCAGCGCGAGATAGGCAAGCCAAGGGCTCTCGGCACAGTTTTCCCCGTCGATCACCTCGTCCAAGGCGTCGCGTTCAGCGGCATCGATGGTGAGGGAATACTTGCGCCGCACCAGCACATTGACGACGGCCCACCAGCAGCGATTCCGCGGCGGCGACCACTCCGCGCCATCGTGTGAACTCTTGGCTCGATTTGTCGGGCTTGTTGCCAGGGTGAGGTTGAGCGTGTCGTTGGCGAAGGCGCGCTTTAGATAGCGCGGGGCATGGCAGAGGCCCGAGTCGTGCGCCTCCTTGCGGGCGACCAGATGCTCGATTTCGGCAGCGTAACGCTCAGGGCCGTACCAGTAGGGAACTTCCGACAGCCGCCCGGAAGGCCGCCTGGGCGTGCAGTCGGGGTGGCGAGCGCCGCCAATGCAGGGCTTCTCCATCTCGGCCACCATGAGTGCGCCGGTGTAGGGCGTGCGAAACGACTGCCGCTGCGGCGCGCCAAGGCGGGCCGCAAGACGGCGTTCGAGCCAGTTCTCTGTGCTGCCGCGGCCACTCGCATAGTACGAATAGTGGCTGCTGTGGTATGCGGGGCAATTGGCCTCTTCTGGCGCGACCACGAGATCGTGCCAGCGCTCGGGCTCCTGCTGGGCGTGCACCCACCCGCCAAGCAACAAAGCCAAGGCGACCGCTGCCGGACGACCCCAGCTTTCGACCCACTGTGGCGCGTTCACCATTCGTGGCATCGGGCCCGATGCCTCCCTCTACCGCCGCCCTGGGGCGGGACGCCGGGGTCCCCGTGCCCCGGCATTTGCCGAGGGAATCGTAAGCCAAGTCGCACACGCTGTGCGACTTCGCCTACTTGCTATAGGGAAAAGCCCCACATGGGCGACGCGTGCGTGCCACGCACGAGGCGCTTCGCAACTGCTGGCCTATGGGGTTGCGCTGGGTTCCATGCGACACTCACGGCACCAACGTGCCGCAGGGAAAGCGGGTCAGGAGGACAGCCCCATGCACGAGCTGTCGATGGGAGCGCTCTTACTCATCATCGTCGTGCTGACGATCATGTCTGCTTTCTTCGCCGGTTCCGAGACGGCGATGATGGCGCTCAATCGCTATCGCCTGCGGCACCTGGCCAACGAGGGGCATCGCGGGGCACGCAAGGCCAACCACCTCCTGCAACGGCCGGACCGGTTGCTCGGCGTCATCCTTGTCGGCAACAACGTCGTCATCTTTCTCACCGCCTCGTTCGCGACGGAGGTGGCGGGCCGCATCGTCGGCGACACCGCCGGCCCTTTCATCGGCGCCGTGGTGCTGACGGTGTACATGCTCATCTTCGCCGAGGTGACGCCGAAGACCGTCGCTGCCGCACGCCCCGAAACCCTCGCATTCCCCTCCTCCTACATCCTCCAACCGCTCCTCAAAATCTCTCATCCGCTGGTGATATTCGTCAATTGGTTCAGCAACTTGCTGGCGCGACCGCTGATCGCGCGGGCACCGGCGAAAACCGAGCAGCTGTCGGTCGCCGAGCTCAAGACCGTGCTGAACGAACACACCACCCTGCCGCCGGAACGGCAAGCCATGCTGGTGGGCATCCTCGATCTCGAGAATGCGACGGTTGAGGACATCATGGTTCCTCGCAGCGCCATCATCGGCATCGACATCGAGGACGACGCGGCCACCATTGTCGCCCTGATCGAGAGCGCCCAGCACACCCGCCTGCCGGTGTACCGCAACCACATCGACAACATCGTCGGCATCCTCCATCTGCGCCGCGCCGCCCGCCTTTCGGGCGAGACGTTCACCAAGTCGGATCTGTTGCGCGAGACCGAGGAGCCCTACTTCGTACCAGCCAGCACGCAGCTGCACACGCAGCTCTACAACTTTCAGGCGGAGAAGCGCCGCATTGCGCTGGCGGTGGACGAATACGGCGAAATCCAGGGCATGGCGACGCTCGAGGACTTGCTCGAAGAAATCGTTGGCGAGTTCACCACCGACTTCACCCCCAGGCTTGGCGAAGTGCCGCAGGAAGAGGACGGCACCTACACCATCGACGGCAGCGCCCTCGTGCGCGACGTCAACCGCGCCCTTGCATGGGAACTCCCCACAATCGGCCCGCGCACGATGAACGGCCTCGTGCTCGAACATTTGGAATCGTTCCCGGACGGCAACGTGAGCGTGCGCATCGGCCCGTACGTGCTCGAGACCGTGCTGGTGGCAGAAAACCTGGTTCGCACCATCCGCGCCTCCGTCCTGCCCGCCAAGACCGCATGACCCGTGCACGCGGAGTGGGCTACGGGAGCGGCTCCGGGCCGAATGGACGCACATTCCGAGCGGCACCGACCAACCCCATTGGCTATCGACGGAGTGAGTGACACCCGATGACCGAACTCATTCGCCCGAAGGAATTGCGCGGCGACGCGCACGACTGGACAGGCCGATTCCGCGGCCAAGACGTCTGGGACGTACTGACGGCCGCCCGCGCCGGCAATACCAATCGCCTCCGCCAGCTCCTCAGTCGCGTGCCCGGCATCGTGGCAGCGGAATACTGGTACACGCCTCCCCTGCAATTCGCCGTGCGAGAAGGCCACGCCACAGCTACACGGCTGCTGCTCGACGCGGGGGCCGACATCTCACACCGTACCCTCTACGGCGGCGAGACCCTGCTGCAGGCGGCCACCGAACGCGGCCACGACGAGGTCGCCTCGATCCTGCGTGCAGAAATGGAACGGCGCTTTGCCGGGGACGGCACCATCCACCCCATCCACAAAACGGTTCAATCCGGCGATACCGACGCGGTGCGTGCCCTCCTCGATGCAGATGCTGCGCTCGTCAACCGCGGTGACGCATTGGGGCGCCGCCCCTTGCACTATGCGGTTGAAAAGGCTGCGGAGTGCGAGGGGCCTGAGATGCTGGACCTCCTGCTCGACCGCGGTGCCGACATCGACGCCACCGGCTTCAGCAGCGACGACCGGCTCGGCGGCCAGGGATTTCGCCCCATCACGCTCGCGCTCTGGCAGCACCCCTACTGGCCACAGCGCAACGACTACGCGACCGCGCGCCGCCTTCTCGATCGTGGCGCACAGTACACGCCCACCATTGCCGCTGCCCTCGGCGACGAGGGACGCCTGCGCGAACTCTTGCGGCGCGATGCCAGCCTTGCTGACCAACCGGAGCCCGGCGGCAAGCGCCCCCTCTCCGCCGCCGCCGAACGCAACCACGCCGCCATCGTCGATCTGCTGCTCGACGCCGGCGCCGATCCCAACCTCCCGGAAGGGCCGAACTGCCCGCGCGGCTACGCCCTATGGGCGGCATCCCGTTTCGGCCATCAAGCGGTGGCAGAGCGTCTGCTCAAGGCGGGAGCGGACCCAAACGCAATGGTGGAATCCTCCGGTACACCCACTTCCTCTGCCGCGGACGAAGACATGCGGGCGCTGATGTACTGCTACGGCGGCCGCATGGACTTCATGGGTCACTTCTGGAAGGGCAACATCGACGCCCTCGCGGCCCTCTTGGACGCAAACCCCGAACTCTTCGACGAAGCCGTTTGCGCCGACGGCTTCACCATGTGCGTCAGCGAAGGGCACGAATGGATCATCCGTCTAATGTTGTCACGGGGCCTACGCGTTCCTGGTGTCGTGACGATCTGCCAAACGTACCTCTGGCGGAACCTTGACCTCGCACGCCTCCTGCTCGAACACGATATGGACCCCAACCTACCGAACCGGCAGCAAGTGCGCCCCCTGCACCACATGGCCGCAAAGGGCGAGGTCGCCACCGCCCGCCTTTTCCTCGAGTTCAACGCCGACCCATTCGCCCGCGACGAGGAGTACCTCGCAACCCCGCTAGCCTGGGCCGCCCGCGCGGGCCAAGAGGAGTTCGTCCGCTTCTGGCTCGACACCGTAGAGGGCGCCTTGGGCGCAGAGCCGGCAACGCCGCAATGGGCGAATGCACGTGCTTGGGCGCGCCGCCGGGAGCACAGCGCCATCGCCAGGTTGTTGAACGCCGCCGACGGTCCTCTCAACGCCTAGAAGACGCGCCTCGCCAACCAGACATACCTAGGCGGACAACCCCTCGTGGTGGCCTCTGCCACGCTTCGTCTGCGTTGCGTTACGCCGCGTCAGGCTTGCCTTCGCGCACGTACACGAACTCGTCGGCGCTCGATTGGGCAGGGTCGAATTCGTAGCCCTCGGCCACGAATTCCTTCAGGCCGCGCAAGGTCTCGACGCGATTGCGCGCGATGTATGCCGCCATCAGCCCCCGGGCGCGCTTGGCGAAGAAGCTGATCATGCGATCGCGTCCGTCCTTGCGTTCGAGAAATCGCGTGTTGATGAGCCGGGCGTCGAGTTCGGCTGGACGCACTGCGCCAAAGTACTCGTTGGATGCAAGATTGACGAGCACTTTCACCCGGTGGCCGCCGAGTTCCTCGTTCAGCGCATCGGTGATGGTGCTGCCCCAGAACTCGTAGAGATTGCGCCCGCGGGTGTTCTCGAACTTGGTGCCCATCTCCAGTCGGTAAGGATGGATCATGTCGAGCGGCTTCAAGAGGCCATAGAGCCCCGACAGGATGCGCACGCGCCGCTGCAGCGAGGTGAGTTCGCGCGGCTCCATGTCCCAGGCGGCGAGCCCCATGTACACGTCGCCGCGGAACGCCAACGCCGCCTGCTTGGCACCGGCCGTGTCGCTGCGCCACTCGTGATAGCGGTTGCAGTTGAGTTCGCCCAAGCGAGTGCTGATGCCCATCAGGTCGCTCACCTCGCCCGGCGCCAGTTCGCGCAAGCCGTCGATGAGTTCGGCGGAGTGGTCTAGGAACCCCGGCATGGAGCGCTTGCGAGTGTGCGGGCGGCTCTCGAAATCGAGCGACTTGGCAGGCGAGATGACGGCGAGCATGGCGACTACCCCCTCATGGACCCTGGCTGACCCTCATTGAGCCGAAAAGCACCACCGGCCCGGCAAGCATGCGCTGCCGGGCGAAACGGGTCGATTGTAGCAAAGCCCCGTCCGTCCTCTTCGCGCCCGTCCCTATAATCCCCGCCCATGATCGGTGCAGGGAAAACAGACGTCGGCGTCGTCCGCAGCGTGAATCAGGACCGCTTCGCCGTGCGCGAGGAGTTGGGCCTCGCGATCCTTGCCGACGGCATGGGCGGCGCCAAGGATGGCGACGTTGCCGCCGAAATGGCGGTGCAAGCCACCATCGAACACTTGGGCGAGATCATTCGCGAGCGACCGGTGGAGGCAGACGACCTGCGCGCCGCGGCAACCCTCGCCAACCGGCGCGTGTACGACTACGCGAGCGAAGACCCTTCCCGCTTCGGCATGGGCACCACCCTCGTCATCGTTGTCTTCAACGGGCAGCGGGCGCTGGTGGGGAACCTCGGCGATTCGCGCTGCTACCTCTTCACCAAGGGCATCCTGGTGCAGGTGACCAACGACCACAGCGTCGTGCAGAAGCTCCTGGACAACGGCGAGATCAGCTTCGCCGAGGCGCGCAACCACCCGGAACGCCATGTGCTATCCACAGCCATAGGCGTCGAGCCACGCGTGCAGATGGACGTGAGCACCCTGTACCTGAACGACGACGAACGCCTGATGATGTGCAGCGATGGACTTTCCGATCTGGTGGACGACAAGCAGATCGCCATGAACCTGCGCGCATGGGGTAGCAACGCCGAACGCGGCGTGGAACGGCTCGTGGACGCGGCCAAAGCTGCTGGCGGACGCGACAACGTGACGGTCGTGCTCGTCGGGCCGTAGCGAGGAGATCGCACCATGATGCAAGAGACCATCGAGCAGCGCCTGACGGACGCCTTCGATCCACTCCACTTAGAGGTGGTGAACGAAAGCGACAATCACAGCGGGCCATCCGGCCGGGAGACGCACTTCAAGGTGGTGATCGTCAGCGAGGCATTCGCGAGCGTGCCTCTCGTTGCCCGCCATCGCATGGTCAACCGCACGCTGGCGGACCAACTCGCCGGCGGCGTCCACGCCCTCGCCATGCACACCTACACCGAGGCGGACTGGCGCAAGCGCTTCGGCGAAGCACCCATGTCGCCGCCCTGCGCGCACTCGTGACTGGGAAGGAGGAGGCCGGCGCCTGGGTTGCCGCCTTCTACGCGTTCCGTCCAATCGCGCACCCCGAAGCCCTGCAGGACGCTGCTGAACGGGCCTGCCGTGAGCACGCCTTGCGCGGCACCGTCTTGATTGCCCCGGAGGGCGTGAACGTCGCACTGGCCGGCCGCCGCCCCAACATTGAAGCCGTGATCGAGCGCTGCTTCCACTGCGTGCAGGAGCGCGTGCAGTGGTCGCGCGGAGCCGCCGGCAACCCGGTGTTCGACCAACTCAAGGTGCGCGTAAAGCCCGAGATCGTCACCTTCGACCTGGCCTTGGATGCGAAAACGCCCGTGGCGAAACACGTCGCGCCGTCGGATTGGAACCGCCTGATCCAAGACCCAGACACCCTGACCCTCGACACCCGCAACGCCTTCGAGTCCACCCGCGGCACCTTCCGCGGCGCCCGCCCTGCAAACACCGACTCGTTCCGCGAGTTCCGCACCTACGCCGACACCCTGCGTCGCGACGGCCAACGTCGCATCGCCCTGTTCTGCACCGGCGGCATCCGCTGCGAAAAGGCATCCGCCTTACTGCTCGAACAAGGCTGCGAGGAGGTGTACCAACTAGATGGCGGCATCCTTCGCTACCTGGCCGAAGTGCCCAACGAGGAAAGCACGTTCGAAGGCGACTGCTTCGTCTTCGACCAACGCGAGGCAGTAGTCCGCGACGACGCAACGGGGCAAGTCACAGAGCACGGCCATGGGCCGCGTGCGGAACTCCCGTCCGCAACTGGCCGCACCAAAGAAAGCGGGCCTCCCATACGCTCGTAGGGCGCACGGCGCGTCGCTCGCTCCCCCGACAAAGGAACGGGCAGGACAGACCAGGCAGCGAAGCGTGCCGCCTTTCCTTACGTGCCGGCGAGGCGCGTCCGTCTTCCTGCGCTGACGCACCCCCCACGAGGCGTCGATTTCGCACAAGTCGTGGTGGCAACGTCCTACATATTTTCCTTCAAGCCCGTGCCACCGTTCTCTCTGCCGAAACGTGCACCAAGGCCCGCCCGTGCCTCAGGAATCGCAACACCGTCCCCCACCGACGCCGCGCCGCCACGCACATCGCTGTGCTAACGTCCACCTATCCTTCCGGCTCCGCGCCCAAGGAGAACGCCATGCCCATCGCCCGGCAACCCCAACACGTCCGCAAGCCGCGCCTGCCGGCGGCGCCACCCCAGCCGGTACCGGTCGTCGACTACCCGGACTGGGGCTTTGAGCCGATGACGCCCATCCACCGCAAGACGTCGAACGACATCATCACGCGGCTCGAAGACCGCTACCGGCACCGGGCCGACGTGTACGTCGGCGGCGACATGACCATGTACTGGCAGGAAGGAAACAACAAGAGGGCGGTGATGCCGGACGTGTTCGTCGCGTTCGGCCCGTCTCGCGACCAAGCGCGCGAGGTGTGGAAGGTCTGGGAGGAAGGCAAGCTCGCCGATTTCGTGCTGGAGGTGGCGTCGAAGAACACGCATAGGCGCGACCTGACGGAGAAGCAGGCCATCTACGAGAGGCTGGGCGTGACGGAGTACTGGCAGCACGACCCCACGGGCAGGTACCTGCCCTCAATCCTGCTGGGCCAGCGGCTGGACGCGAAGCGCACCTACGAGCCCGTGCCGCTGGGGACGATGCCCGACGGGACGCCCTACGGTGAGTCGAAGGTCTTGGGCCTGCACCTCTGCCTGGATGAAGGCTCCCTGCGCCTGCTCGATCCAGACACCGGCGAGTTCCTTCCCACCGGCGATGACAAGGACAGCATCATCAAGGACCGGGACCGCGAAATCGAGGAACTCAAGCGGCGTCTCGCCAAGCTCTGACAGGACCAGCCTCAGGGGTTATGGAAATCCCACTCGCTCCAGTGGTCGCACATGGCGTTGATGGCCACGCGCCACGGGTCGTGGCCTTCGGGGTAATCGAGGAATTCGCCGTTCCAGCCCCGGTCTGGGTGGTCGCTGTCGCCGCGGACTTTGGCGCCGCCGGGGCGGTGGCGGCGGAAGCGGAAGTAGACGTTCATGCGTGGGTCGGGGCCAAAGTTGCTGCTCGCGCCGTGGGGGCAAGCGTGCAGGGTGATCACGGCGTCGCCTTCGTCCATCAACACCGGAGTGGGCTTGAGCCAAAGGGTGCCGTCGTCGGTGGTGTTGGCATCGTCCAAGAAGTGGTCGCGGATGGTGTCCGGGAGCATGGTGAGGCGCACGCCGCCGTTGCCGGCGGGAGATAGCCGGGGCCAACCTGGCCCTTCCGGCCCCACCGGGCCGCCGTTGTCGCGTTGGTAGCGGAAGAACTCCTCCACCAACTCATGCGCACCGGCCAGCACGCAGAGGTTGCCGCGGCCAAACTCGGTTTGGTCGTTGAGCGCGACGCCCACGAACGCGGTAAAGCTGCCGAGGGAGAGCGTTCGCGCCGGGTCCTGGAACAGGGGCGTCATGTTGGCCCCGAGCTCTGCGGCGCTGGCGTCACCAAAGTGATGCGTGCGCGGCGCCTGCCACGAATCCACCTCACGCGGCGTCTTCGGAATGTCCGGCGAATACCAAGAACCATCGAGGTGCGGCTGCCAGCCAAAGTTCGGCAGGTCGTGCTCGGGTTCGGGATAGAGCACCGCAGCGAAGCCTCGCTCGGGCGCATCGAACGGCCCCATTGCATTCAGCATGATGTCCGAGAGCGGACTCTTGTTGACGAGGTCCGCAAGCACCCCGTCGATGCCCGTGTCATGCGAGTGCCGCCGAAAGCCGTTGCTGCGCGCATCGAGGTAGGTCGCCCGCCGAGCCGCCCGAGTCAACTCCCGCGGCACGACCCCAGGTAAAACCACAAATCCATCCCGCACCAAGGCGCGCTTTTGATCCGACGTAAGCTCACTCGCCTCTTCCATGCTTTGCCCTATCCGCCCTCACACCATTTTGATTATGGCGCAAGCACTGCGGCTTCGAACATCGCCTCGGAAGGAAGGCAGAATGCCTTCCCTCCGAAACCCCGGCCCGCTCCAAGTCCGATAAGCTGCCATGCAAGGCGATTTTGGATGTTGATCCGTCGCACATCCGCATCGGATAGGTCGCCGACGAGCTTCTGGAAGGTGGAGGTTGCGGTCGGGATCATCGACGACGAGCGCCAACAGCTCCTCGGCCTTTGGCTTCAGGTAGCTTTCGGTCTCCTTGCGTCGCTGGCTTGCTTGGTTTAAGCCAACAGGGGACCAGGGCGACGCCAACGAGGCATACAACGATGCCGTTGGCCCGGCATACGCGATGGGAAGGGCCCTGCCCGGGGGCGGC
>VXSY01000006.1:14225-16023 GCA_009837725.1 Gammaproteobacteria bacterium
CTTTCGGTCTCCTTGCGTCGCTGGGCTTGCTTGGTTTAAGCCTCCAGCTCACCAGTCGACGACCTCGTCGCAGTCCTCGATGGCGGTAGCCATGCCTTCGCGAATGGACTCGCGCATCCCGGGTGCAGACAGCAAGTACAGTGTCTCTTGAGTCGCCGCCCAGTCGTCCTGGGACACAAGCACGGCCGAGTTCCTCTTGCCCGAGATCAGCAAGGGTTGGTGCGATGCGGCTGCCTCGTCGATCAGCCGGCAGAGATTGGCCCGCGCCTCGGCCGCGGTCACTGGTGCCATTTGGGGTTCCTGCCGCTTGCCCTTTGCAAAGTACGCTATTGCGTCGCTAGCGTGTGGCGTCTCTTTTGAAGGAGAGCGAGACGCCTCCTCCCAACACACGCCTCAGTCGTGGTCGCAATCCAGCCGCTCGATGAACTCGTCGGCGCTGTCGCAGGCCAAGAGCAAGCCACCCATCTCGCCCAGCATCTCTTGGCTCGGATGGCCATCGAGCGCGTCCGCAAGGCGCTTGCCGGCCGAGCGTCCGAAACGCTGGCCGGCCAGTCTGACGAGCAGGTCGCGCTCCCCTTCCTGCCTGCCTTGCTGTCTCCCTTCCTCGCGCCACTCTTCGCGCCAGCGCAGGCCTCGGTCTTCGTATAGCTGCACCATTTCGGACTCCTTTGCGTTTTCCATCGCGTCGAAGGTCGCAAGTTGCAGGCCGTCGACCAGCAGCACTTCGTCCACCCAGGCGTGCATCCCGGCGCGGAACTGCAGATGCTCAGCTCCTGGGAAGCGCCGCCACTCCTCCTTCAGTTGACGCAGCAGTGTGCTGCCGTCGCGGCAGCGAACCAAGCGGGGCTGCGGCAAGGAAGCGGTTGTTGGTCGGTCCCGCCGGTAACGATGCCTTGTCGCCAACGTCCACGGCAATATACGCCTGCGGCTGGTGGGGCGCGACCTCTCGCGCCGCCTCTGGTGGAAGGCCGGCCATCGGCTCGGTACCGTCCGCTGCGCGCCATCTGTCTCTGCCGGTGTGGATCACGAACGGCAGGACGAGGGGCCGATCTTCGGGTTGAATGGTTCCTTGATGGCGCGCCGTGTCCAGCATCCGGTGGGTGTACTCGCGGACACGAGCAAGCAAGGTCGCGTCGTTGCGGTCTTGGAACTCGCCGGAGGCCAGCGCGTAGCGGCGCGTGCCGTCGGGGAGGGGCCTTGCGAACGGAACGCGGAAGGCGCATTCACCGATCCTCCGCGAGCGGTCCATGCCTACGAACTCCGTCTGCATGGGCTCGATTGCGTCGAGGTCCAGTTCGGCCGCGAGTGCGGGCAACGCGATCCGCACCAGGTCCGCGATCACGTTGCCCATGAACAGGAGCTTGCTGGCCTCGTCGGTACGTCTTCGTCGTTGTGATGCCTTCATGCACCACAGATTGCGCGAGGAGGAAGGGGTAACGGGCGCGCAGGGCAGATCTCCTACGGCAGTTGCAGACATTCGCCATTCGCATCGACGTGGCAGCGCCTCGAGTCGACGCATCACAGAAACGGGCAACGCGTGCTTTGCCCCTATGGAAGCGCAGCCACAGCGAGTTCATCGTCACCCGCAGTAGAAGGGTGGTGAGAAATGCGGGCTAGGGTAGACGCCTGTCGCCCGTGCTCGTCTCGCCGAACGGCGCGACTCAAGGCTTGGCTATGGCCCCGCGAGGAGGGGTTCGAGGATTGGCCAGACGTTTTCGAGCAGGGTGGGTTGGGCCTCGGCTGTGGGGTGGAGGCCGTCGCGTTGCATCATGCCTTCGACGGCGGCGGCGCCTTCGAG
>VXSY01000222.1:0-3252 GCA_009837725.1 Gammaproteobacteria bacterium
GTGGAAGACTCCCCCGGCGCCCCCCACGGATTCGACGGCGCCCTGCTGTTCCGCAGCCAAGACTCGGACAACGAACACCTGCGAAGCCTCGGTTCCCGACTGATGACCCACTGGCTCGCCTTCGCCCGCACCGGCAAACCGAACCCAACGGCAACACCCGACTGGCGGCGCTGGGATGCAGATGGCAACCAATGGCTCACCTTCGGCTTGGCAGGCGATGTAACTCGCGCCAATCCCTTGGGCGAACGCATGCGAGTCCTGCGCCACCGCTACCAAACGCGCATCACCCCCACACACGAATAGATCAACATGACGACAGATCTCGCGACTCGTGCGCTTGCACTGTTGCGCACCGGAACCGGCATCCCCAACGCCGGGTTCCGGGCCGACCAACTCGAAGCGATCGACCATGTGGTGACCGGCAAGGGTCGGTTGCTGGTCGTCCAGCGCACGGGCTGGGGCAAGAGCTTCGTCTATTTCATCGCCACCAAACTCCTCCGTGAGCAGGGCGTGGGGCCGGCGCTCCTCATCAGCCCGTTGCTCGCACTGATGCGCAACCAAATCGCCGCCGCCGAACGCATGGGCGTGAACGCCACGACCATCAACTCCGCCAACGCAAGCGAGTGGGAGAAGGTCGAGCAACGGATCGCAGCAGACGATGTCGATATCCTCCTCATCTCGCCCGAACGCCTCGCAAACGATCGCTTCCTGAACGAGGTGCTGGGCCGAATTGCCGGGCGCATTTCCCTGCTGGTCGTCGACGAGGCTCATTGCATCTCCGACTGGGGGCACGACTTCCGTCCGCACTACCGCCTCATCGAACGAATCGCCACGAACCTTCCTGGCAACCTTCGCCTCCTTGCGACAACCGCAACGGCAAATGACCGCGTGATGTCCGACCTGTCGGCGACGCTCGGCCCCGGACTCACGACGCTGCGCGGCGACCTTGCCCGCCCGTCCCTCGCATTGCAGACGATCCGTCTTCCTAGCCGCGCAGAGCGGCTCGCATGGCTGGCAGACGAACTTCCGGGAATGCCCGGCAGCGGGATCGTCTATACGCTCACCCATCGCGACACGTATCGCGTTGCCGAATGGCTTGGATCACGAGGCATCGACGTCGCCGCTTATACGGCGGGTGAGCCGGACGAGCGCCGCGAGCAACTCGAACAACAGCTCGTGGCAAACCAACTCAAGGTGCTGGTTGCCACCACTGCCCTCGGCATGGGTTTCGACAAGCCAGACCTGGCGTTCGTCGTTCACTACCAAGCTCCGGGTTCCGTCGTGGCGTACTACCAGCAGGTGGGTCGCGCAGGGCGGTCGCTTGCCACCGCCTGTGGCGTGCTGCTGGCCGGGAGCGAGGATATGGACATCACCAGCCACTTCATAGACACGGCCTTCCCGTCGCGCGCGGAGGTGGAGGAAGTGATTGGCGCGCTCGAGGATGCACCGGACGGACTCTCGGTGCCCGAGATCGAACGGCGCTCGAACGTGAAGAACACCCGCATTCAGAAGGCAATCCAGCTTCTCTCCCTAGAGGCGCCCGCACCCCTCGCAAGGAGCGGCTCACGGTGGCAACTGACCGCAGCCACGTTGAGCGACGGCTTCTGGGAGCGCGCCGAAAGACTGACATCGCTGCGCCGAGACGAACAGCGACAGATGCAGGAGTACGTCAACCTCTCGTCCGGCCACATGGAGTTCCTCATTCGAGCACTTGATGGCGATCCGGCGGGGTACTCGCGCCCCAATCTGCCACCACTGCCATCACAACCGGATCCAGGGCAAATTCGGGCGGCCGTGGACTTCTTGGGCCGCTTGAGCTTGGACATCGAGCCGCGGCGGACACTGCCTGATCGCCGTAGGATTGACCCGTCGCAAATGGCAGAGAAGGGCAAGGCGCTGTGCGACTGGGGTGACCCTGGGTGGGGCGAGTTGGTGCGCCGCGGCAAGTATCTAGACGGGTGTTTCGCTCAAGCGCTTGTGACGGCGTGCGCGGATCTCGTACGCAGGTGGGCACCGCATCCTGAACCCCTTTGGGTCACGGCGATCCCATCGCGCCGACACCCCCACCTAGTGCCGGATTTCGCGAAACAGTTGGCTGCCCTCCTCGACCTCCCCTACAGCGATGCCTTGTTGAGAACCGTGGAGCATCCTGAGCAGAAGACCATGCAGAACAGCGCATGGCAGGCGCAAAACGTGACTGATTCGATGGCCGTACAGGATGGCGCTATGCTCACGGGGCCGGTGCTGTTGGTGGATGACATCGTGGATTCACGCTGGACCGTGACCGTGGCTGCACAACTGCTGCGTGAAGCAGGCAGCGGCGAAGTCTGGCCCTTGGCCTTGGCTCGGGCATCGGGGCGGTGAGTTGAACCCGGGACCGTCGGCAAACACCAAGGCAGTCCTGCTGCTGACCGCGCCGTTGCTGACCGGGTCAGGCGGTCCAAAGGCACCCCTCCTCACGCCGCGTGAGTACCGCGACATGGCCCTATGGCTTCAGACTGTCGGCGGCGAGCCCGCAGATCTGCTACGGGGCGACTTGCAGTTGCTCGATGGAAAAACCGCGCCCATCGCCCCCGAGCGTCTGAAGTGCCTGCTCGATCGTGGCTTCCAGCTTGCCCAAGCGCTCGAACGCTGGTCCGCGCGGGCGATCTGGGTTGTCAGCCGAGCCGACCGGGAGTATCCGGCCCGCGTGAAGGAGCGGTTGAGGGCGAACGCACCAGCGCTGTTGTTCTGCTGCGGCGCCCCCGAGATCGCGGATGGTCCGGCATTGGCAATCGTCGGCTCACGTAACGCCTCTAGGGAAGTGTTGGAGCACACGGGCGAAATCGCTGCGAAAGTGGCACGGGAGGGCAAGGTCGTTGTTTCTGGCGGCGCCCGGGGCGTGGACCGGGCCGCGATGGACGGAGCCATCAATGCCGACGGCGCGGCTATTGGCGTATTGGCCGGCGATCTGGCGCGCGAGAGCTTGAGTCGCAGGCAGCGCAATGCCATCCTGGAGCAACGCATGCTGCTGGTGTCGCCTTTCGATCCCTCGGCCCGATTCCACGTTGGCCAAGCCATGCACCGCAACAAACTGATCTACGCAATGGCCGACGCCGGCTTGGTGATGGACAGCGCGATAGACGAGGGTGGCACTTGGGCCGGCGCCGTCGAGCAACTGTCGAGGTACGGCACCCCCCTTTACCTGCGGTCCGAGGGAGCGCCATCGCCCGGGCTTGAAGCGTTGCGCAAGAAAGGTGCGCTGCCTTGGGG
>VXSY01000222.1:3262-15873 GCA_009837725.1 Gammaproteobacteria bacterium
TCTCTCCTCCGACCGACCTCCTCGGGGAGACGGCGGTCACCACGGGCGAGATGGAGCCTGAGGCCAGCGCTTCGGGTGGCGCACCAGACTCGTCGCCAGGGAAGGGCAATCCCTCAGGCGGAACCGACTTCGCGGTGGAACTCTATGAGACCGTACGGAAGCTGACGGTGGTTGTCTGCGCGAATCCGATGTCGCGAGACGCAATCGCCGAGGCGCTGGGAGTGCCGAAATCGGCCGCCCAGAACTGGCTCGACAGGCTCGTTGCCGACGATGTATTGACAAAGCAGACGCGCCCAGTGCGGTACGTCGCAAGGCAACGGGACCTGCTCGCCTAACCGTCGACGTTTCTCGAGGCACCGCTCCGGCATCGCGATCGCGCGTTGACAACTGGTGTTCCGACACGACGGCCTTGGCACTTCCCCTGGAGTTGGCTGTAAACTGTGTGCCCACATCCAAGTGTACGGGTGCCCGTATTGTGAAGACCACCGTTGACATCGCCGATGACCTTGCGCGCAAGGCGAAGGCGCACGCCGTCGCAAACGACACCACGTTGCGCACGTTGATCGAACGTGGCTTGCGCATGGCCATGCAAGCGGACGGACAGAGAGAACGCTTCGTGTTGCGCGACGCGTCGGTGGGAGGACACGGTTTACGGAGCGATTATCGCGATGCAGACTGGGCACGCCTTCGAGCCGCCGCCTACGAGGATCGTGGCGGTTGATCGCGGTAGATACAAACGTCCTCGTTCACGCTCACCGAACGGACTCCGAATGGCATTCTCGAGCAAAGGCAGAGATTCGGTCGCTCGCAGAAGGACGAGCAAATTGGGGCATCCCATGGCCATGTGTGCATGAGTTTCTTGCGATCGTCAGCCATCCGCGAATCTACGACCCCGCCTCAACGACTGCGGAAGCCGTCGATCAGGTGGATGCGTGGCTGGCATCGCCGGTTGCCATTCTGCTCGGCGAAGCGGAATCGCATTGGGACGTGCTCAAGGAGGTACTCTTCGCCGGACGGGTCAGAGGACCAGTCGTGCATGACGCCCGGGTGGCGGCGATCTGTATCGCTAACGGAGTGACCGAGTTCTGGACGGCCGACCGGGACTTCAATCGCTTTCCGAAATTGGCGGTTCGGAACCCACTACTGGATTGACTAGAGGCTCGCCAAAGAACCCGACCTCATTCCAGAAAGACAGGATGGGGCGCGCGATTTTATCGGGGGCCTCGAGCATCGCGCCTGCACCATGGCCGTTGAGCTCACGCAGCGTCACGCTTTCGAGATCGGCGTACTGCGCCGCCACCTCGTCCCCGTTCTTGCGCTCGCTGCCCGCAGGGCCTCGCGGCCAGATCGACAGGATCGGCACGTCGATGTCAGCTATGAGCGGCCGCAAGTCTCCCGCCGGCCCCCACGTACGGTAGAACTCGTAGGCAACCGACACGGGGTCGGAGCGGCTATACACGCGCAAGAGTTCTGTGCGTGCAGCCTCGTCCGGGTAGTCGTTCTTCGGAAACGTCATGTTGTACGCCAACGACAAATAGCCGGGCGGCGCGAGGCGGGACTGATTGGCGAAAAGGCCCGGTGGGTGCGTGCGGCGGTACGCCTTGAACGCGATGCTCTGGAGTGGCCAGGGAAACGGCACCAGATCGTAAAGCACGAGGTTGTGTATTGCCTCTGGTCTGGCTGCCGCCACGTCGAGAGCGATATGTGAGCCAAGCGTGTCGCCGACCAGCGACACGGCGCCGTCGCGACCATCGACCAACTCCATCACGAGCTCCGTGGCGCGCGCCAGCACGGCGCCAGACCATGTGCAAGGCCGGTTGCCATCGCTGCCGGGCAGCGTCACGAGGGTCGCGCGCACGTTGCCATTGGCTACTAGGCGTGCAACGTGACGCCAAGCCCGACCGCTTCGGCCAACGTCGGCAATGAACAGGACCCTCATCAGGTCGCCACGGCCCACATTGCGCGTGGACAGGCGGCAGTCGCGGTCGGGCCAGTCCGCGCCCACGATCGGCAGCCAACGCCTGACACGTTTACCGACCACCGTGACCTCCTCCGGTGGCACATCGCCGGTGTCCGCCACATCGGGTCGGCCGGGCTGTCCGAGGTCGATTTCGGGCGAAGCATCCTGCACTTTCGGAGCTGTGCCTTCCGCAGAGGCGGACCGTTCGGCTACCGGTGCCGGGGTGGCGCTAGCGGCAGAAACGGAAGGGGAGGATGCCGGCACGGTGACGCAACCGGCAATAAACACTGCAAGGGCCAGTATGACCGCGGCGACGCCGGACAATCCTGTTGGCGACAAGGCATTCATGGCCATCGGGATCAACCCGCTACGCGATTTCAACGCGTCGTCTTGATCTCCTCGGAAAAGAGGGATGGGAAGTGGGTCAACGGGTCAGCCGGGCCGGCGAGGAGTTGCTGTTGGCGTGGGGTGAGTTCTATGCCTTCCGGTGCCGTGACCCGGGTGGCGCCCCAGCTCATGTTCGAGACGCAGTATTTGTAGAGCAGGGTGCGGCGTTCGTAGTCGGCGTCCCAGCGGGCGGTGCCGTGGGTTAGGGACTCGGTGAAGAGGGTCAGGCTGCCGGCAGGGGCCTTGACGATCTGCACGCAGTCGCTGTCTTGATGGCCCTTGCGGAGGCGTTCCGGCATTCGGAAGGCGCTCTTGTGGCTGCCGGGGACGCAGCAGAAGCCGCCGACGTCAGGCCCCGTGTCGCGCAGGTTCCATGCCGCCACCATGAAGCCGGCGGACATGCGGTTGTCGCGGAACGGGTAGAACTCGCCGGGGACGGAGGTTGCATTGGGGGCGATGGCGCCGTAGTCGGCGTGCAGGCGACCGGCCGGAGAGCCTTGGCGCATGTACATGCCGTAGAGGCGTTCGAGGCGAAAGCACTCGCCCAATCGGAAGCGCAGGATGGGCAGGACCGCCGGATGGTCCATCAGACCAGCGAAGGGCTGGCCCCACTGCAGGAAGCCGGGGCCGCTCTTGCGAATGGCGCCGGCGGCGCTGCCGAAGCGGGGGAAGTTGTCGAGCGGTGGTGGTAGCTCTTGGGCGTCGATGAGGGCGTTGAGTTCGGCTACTTCGCCTTCTGTCAGCGCGTTCTCGATGACTAGGTAGCCGTGGAGATCGAAGAGGTATTGGCGCTCTTCGAGGAGCTCGGTGTCGAGGCTCGCCTCCTGTGTTGCGTTTCCCACGATCGCCTCTCCCCGTTGGCGTTGCGCCTCTAGCCGGCCTCTCGCGCCACCTGAAACGCAGGCCGCTCGCCCAAGCGCCGGTAATACTCCATCGTGTGCGGATGGTCGTCCGTGAGCACGCCGAAGTTGTCGGCCAGCATGAGGGTGTAGCCGTTCATGATGTCGGCGAGGCTGAAGGTGCCGCCGACGAGGTAGGGGGACGTAGCCACCACACCCTCGATGGCATCGATGCAGGTGCGTGCTCTCGCCTTGCAGTCCTCGATCACGAAATCCACGAGTTCGCCGTTCGGCGCCACCCGCCGGTGGTTGACGATCTCGCCCAAGGGACGCGCGAAGGTCGCCTCGGCGAACCAGCACCACTGCCGGCAATGGGCGGCGGCGAGCGTGCCGGGCGACGGCTGCAGCTTGCCGTAGCCGTAGCGGTCGAGCACATACTCCGCCATCGCGCCGGACTCGAACATGGTGAGGTCGCCATCGGTCATGGCCGGCACCTTGCCGGTGGGGCTCTTTGCCCGCCATTCCGCGCTGGCGCGGTATTCCGGCGAGAAATCGATGACTTCCACCTGATACGGCACGTTCAGTTCCTCGCAGACCCAGATGACGCGCACCGAGCGGGTGCCCTTGACGTGATAGATGGTAAGCATGGTTCCCCCGTTGGAATGTGCGTTGCGATTGCCTGGCGTTGCTTGTGGCCGGTGCGGGCCCTACGCCACCACCGCTTCCTCGCCCATGTGCTCGTGCACCCAGGCCTTGAGCGGCACGTCTTCGTCGGCCGGCGAGGTGTAGCCGAAGCCGCCATTGGGGCTCGCGCCAAGAAGCTGGCGGCGGATGGGGTCGGCGTCCTCGAGGTAGTGGTCAACGGTCATGTTGTCGCGCGGGCGCAGCCAGCGATAGCTGTAGCCATAGAACAGCACCTTGCGTGTCACGTCGGAGCGGTTGCGGCCAGCGGCGTGCCAGAGGCGGCGGTCGAAGAACACGGCATCGCCGGCGTCTGCCAATATGGGCGTGGCGTCTGGGTGTTCTTCGCCTTCCTGTGGAAACTCAAGCGCGTTGGAGAGGTGGCTGCCGGGCACCACATGGAAGTTGCCCCGGTTCGGCTCCAGCGTGCTGGTGAGGAAGAACCCCACCTTCAGCGAGATGCGCGGGCGCGGCTCGGACTCGATGTCGATGTTGAGCCGCCCGCTGTCCTGGTGCCAGCCGAGCCGCGGCGACGACGGCACGTAGTCCGCCGGCATTGGCGGCGTGACGATGGCGTGGCTGTGGTAGAGCTGGATGTGCCAGCCGAGGATGTCGATGACCCTCGCGATGGTCTTTGGCCACTCGAGCAGCTTGAGGAAGGCCGGATCGAAGCCGATGAAGTCGAGCCGGTTGAGCGGCTGGCTGGGCTTCAGCTCGTAGGTGGGCCGAAACTCCGCATCGAGCCGGTCGGCGGCTTCCGTGAGTTCTGCAATCAAGTCCGGCGGCAACACATTGCGAACGATGAGGTAGCCGCGTTCGTCGAAATGCCGACGTTCGTCGTCGGTGAGGCGGTGCTTCAGGCAGGCGGTGTCCATGGTGGCGAGCATAGCAGGAACGCACCTGCGCTCCGCATGACCGGATGGTGGTCCCGGAAGACGTTAGGCAGCAGCTGGGACGGAGGCGAGTTCGCGGTCGCCAGGCGAGGCCTTGGAAGTCGCCTTGCGCGCTACGCCGGTGCCACGATCTCCACCACTTTGCTGTAGATCGTGTAGCCGGCGAAGGCGATGTACATGGCCGAGGCCAGCACCATGAAGAAGATGTTGATCCAACCTGGACGGGCGGATTTCGGCAGGTACGTGAGGTTCATGTAGAGAACCATCGGCACGTAGATTGCCATCACGAAGCCGCTCATCAGCGCGGCGATGAACAGGAAGTCGAGGCCGGCGATGTCGTACTTGCCAAAGAACCAGACGCTAAACACGCCAATGACCATCGTCGTGCCGACCAGCACCAGATACCACTGTTCGAGCTTCAGCCACTTGCCGAACTTGAAATTCGTGTGCAGGAGGTCGGCGAAGATGCGGCTGCCGCCATCGACGCCGCCGAGCTGGGTACTGAACAGCGCCGCCATGCCGACGATCAGGAAAAGGTAGCGGCCAAACGTGCCCATGCTCTGTTCGAGGATCGACGCGAGGTCCCAAACCAGGCTCGCGCGGTCTGGCACGAGGCCAATCGGATGCAGCACGGCAAGGGCGCCGAAGACGAACAGGAACATCGTGAAGCTGCCAAGCAGCCAGAAGAAGAGCGTCTGGTCCACCACGATGTAGCGGAACCAGTCCTTGAACCGGCGCCGGTTTTCCGCCGTGTCGGCATAGACATAGCCGGTGTCGAGTTCCTTGATTTCGTGCTTGTGCGCCGGGCTCATCAGCGATGGCATGAGTGCGCCCATGCCGATGTTCTTCTCGCGCAGGTAGTAGGCGTAGTAGAGGTTGCCGAGGCCGCCGGCCCCAGCGAACACCACCGCGCCGAAGAAGCGGTTGAAGGTGAGTTGGTCACGCACCGAGCCGTCGTCGGCAAGGACGTCGACGGGGAAGTCGGGAAAGCTGAAGAAGCTGATCACCCCCTGCCACATGGCGAGGAAAATCTCTGCCGAGCCGATCTCCCATACGACGTAGATGAGGCCAGCGACGATAACCACGATCAGCCCCATGATGCAGCGCTCTACCGCCGTGTAGATCACCTTGGGCCCGAACAGAATGGCCGCGACCAAGGCGAAGACGATGGCGGTCCACAGCCACGCCGGACTGTCGTGGCCCGGCCCGAAGATCAGGTCGCGCAGCGCGATGCCCGTCTCCCGTGCCCACCCGGGCAGGAACTTGCCGACGAAGATCACGAACACGAAGACATAGACCGTAAGCTTGATGATCCGCGCCATGCCCGTGAACGGACTCTCGCCGGTGACCACCGCCCAGCGGCCAATCTCGATGTTGACCCAAAGCTGAAGAAAGATGCCGATCGCCGCCGCCCAGAGGAGCTGCGCCCCCACCACAGACGTGATCCAGGGCCACATGATCAGCTCGCCGGACCCGATTGCGAGCCCGGCCATGACAACCCCGGGACCGATCATCGCCAGAATCGGCCTCTTGCGTTCTGGAAGCTCCGCCTGCTTCAGTGGCTCAATCTTGACCAGCATTCTTGTTTCGCCTGTTTGCCCTCTTCCGACGCGGCAGGAAGCCTATCAGCATGACGGCGACAGGCGGACAAGCCTTCGTGTCCCGTGAGTGGCTGCTGTCAGCTTTGTAAAGTATCGAGGAGCCGCTCCGCGTGGGGGCAAGCGGCAGCTACGAGGGACACATCGAGGCGCCGTAGGATGGCGAAGGAGTCGCGGCCCTTGTCGTATGGCTTGTTGGTCTGGCGGCTGGCGGCTTGGATGCCACGAATGACGTCGCGTTTGGGAATGTCCTCGATTTCGGCACCCTGTGGCAGCACGTTGCGTCTGAATCGTTGACCAAAGTAGGCGGCCAGGGCCGATTTATCGGCAAGAAACCAACTCTCCATGACTTGCACCATCAGATGGACACTGTTGGCACCGGCGCCCTTCGGCTGTTCCCAGCCGTCTTCTTGCTGCAAGTGTGACCAAGGATCCGCCGCTCGAACGGCACTTTCGCTGTCCACCAGCAAAAGGGCGTCGGACCCTGCGGGGAGCGCGTCGCGAAAGTCCTCGTAAGCTTGTTCACGACTTCCACTTGCGCTTACCCGGGGCATTGCGCCGGCAAGCCCGGCATTGCGAAACAGCGCGGTGAAGGCCAGACGGCACGCGCGCTGCTGTTTCTTGGTGCTGCCGCCGCCCTCGACGAACACGATCTTGCTCATCAGCGGTTTCCGCCCAAATGCCCCCTGGTCCACAACTCGCCGAGCGAGTTTGAGTAGCGCCCAAGCCATCCCGCGATTTCACGCTTTTCCAGCCGCTTCAGATGAGTTTGGCCTTCGTGTTTCTCGCACACGATCACGCTCTCGGGCGTGTCGCTAAGTGCATCTACCAAGACGTCGGAATGTGTGGTGACGATGAGTTGGGTGCGGGTGGAGGCCTCGATCAGGAGTTCTCCCACTGCGGGGAGGATGTCCGGGTGCAGGCCGAGTTCAGGCTCCTCTAGGCAGATGAGCGGGGGCGGCTCCGGCTCGTTGAGTATGGCCAGTAGGCAAAGGAAGCGGAGCGTGCCGTCAGATAGGTGCGATGCGGGGAATCGTATGCCTCGCTCCTTGAGATCGAGAAAGACCTTGCCCTTCTCAATGTTGACTCGGAAGTCCTCGATGCCCTCGTACAGTTGTCGCAAGCCGTTGATGAGGCGTTCTTTCGACGCGGTGTCCTGGTTCAGCCGGTTCAGGACGAGGCCGAGATTTGCGGCGTCATCTTGCAAGGTGTCACTCGGGAGCGCCGTTACCTGGGGCGTCCGCATCGGTGCCTTGGCCCCAAACGCCCAATTTCGATGGATGGCGATGCGACCCAAGGCGTACGTCAACGGAAACACTTCAGATTCCAAGCGCTTGAGTGCAAGGCCGAGTTGCTCTCCCGGGTTGAACCTCTTGTTCGAGCGATCGAAAACCACCGCGGCGACATCGCCTTCCTTGGTCAAGGCGAACAGCCGTTCCTCCACCGGCGTGAATTCTGTACGTGTGGCCAATGCCTTTAACTCATAAGCTAGCGTGCCCTTCTCAATGGACAATCGAGCGCCGATCGACACCAGTGGCGCTTTGGGGGGATGCCCCCTCCAAGACCAATTCGAAGGTTTCGTCCCATCCGGGGCGGACATAGGACCTTGCTCGGGCAGGTGCCTGAGTAAATCAACCGCATGTATCAAATTGGACTTGCCGGATCCGTTCGGTCCGATCAGTACATTCAGCGGCCCTAGTTCAACGGGCGGCGAATCCTGCCCAAAGGACAAGAGGCTCCTAAGGTGCAGCTGCTCGATGAGGACGCACGGCCGGGCCGTTTCCGTCGGAGCACTTTCCTCCGACTTACCAACAGGAGCGTGGGCGTCGTCTTCCACCGCGATGTCCAGCCTTCTCTGGCGCGCACGCTTCGGACTATAGCGCCTCCCGTTGGACATGGTGCGAGTAGAGTTGCAGCATTGCATCGACGACGTGAGGCAAGAGTATTGGCTGAGGCGATTGTTGCGACGGTCATCGGGAACGGCATTGCCGGGCTTTGCGCAGATGGGCCGTTCAGTGCGGGTGAGCAGATAGCTGAACCATTTGGGGTGGTTGTAGCGCCGGATGGGTGGCTCTACTTTTGCGACCTTGGTAACCATCGGATTCGGCGCGTGGATCCGGAAGGGCACTTGGTCGAGACGGTGGTTGGGAGTGGTCGCAAGGGGAACGCCGGCGACGGCGGCCCCGCCACCGAAGCCGACATTGAGCAGCCGTATGAACTGCGCTTCGACGCCGCTGGCAACCTCGTGTTCGTGGACATGACGGCACACGTGGTTCGGCGGGTAGATGCGGGGAGCGGGCGGATCGAGACGGTGGCCGGCAACTGGGAGGCGGGGTTCTCCGGCGATGGTGGACCCGCGACCGACGCGATGCTGCGGCAGCCGCATTCCGTCGAGATTGCCGGGGACGGAGCCATCCTCGTTTGTGACATCGGCAATCACCGGATTCGACGCATCGACCCCGAAACCGGGGTCATCGACACCTTTGCCGGCACTGGCGAGCAGGCGCCGACGCCGTCCGGCGGCTCGATTGCAGATGCGCCGCTCAACGGCCCGCGCTCCCTCGCCTTCGACGATGCGGGGGATCGGAGCGAACTCTTCCTCACGCTCCGCGAGGGCAATGCCGTGCACAGCATCGACATGCGAAGCGGACGCATCGAGCACGTCGCCGGCAGCGGCCAGTTTGGCTACGCCGGCGACGGCGGCGATGCTCGCTCGGCCAGCCTTGCCGGGCCAAAGGGCATCGCTGTCAGCGGCAACGACATCTACATCGCCGACACCGAAAGCCACACCGTGCGGCGCATTGACCGCGCCACCGGGCGCATCGACACCGTTCTCGGCGATGGTGAGAACCACGACGGCCCAGACGGCGACCCCTTGCACTGCGGCCTCGCCCGGCCGCACGGCGTGTACGCGACGCCAGACGGCCGCATCTTCGTCGGCGACACGGACAACCACCGCGTGCGGGTGCTACGCTAGTGCCACGCTCGGCGTGGGTTTGCAGGAGTCGCCATTCGGCGCGTAGCGAAGGCGTGGGCGGAGAGTCTGAGCCTACGCCGAGCCGAATCGCCAACGAACGACCAACGCAGGCTGGTGGATCTCTGCCCGCGTGCGTATGCACGTGGGCTTGCTCACGGCGAAATTGGTGTTTGGGAGGCGATTGCTACCTCGATCGGTGCGCTTCCGACGAAGATGCCCCTTACCACGGCTGGTGTGCTACGGGTCAACGCGCCCTTGGCCCTCGCTAGGCAGCGCCTCTCACGACCTTCCACGAAGACTACAGCGCATGGCGAGGAACAAGGAAGTGCTGCGGGGCGCATCGAAGCCAATATCGGCTGACAGTTTCGCCACCAGCAACGCACACACCCGATCGAACGACCCTAACTGACATGCAAAGGTGACAGGACACTAGTGCCGACGACGCCGTGCAAATCTGCCTGGCTACACGGCGCCACCCCATCGAAGCAGTATTCCATGGACCAACAAGTCGTGCAGAATGTCCGCCAAGCAATTTAGAGTAGGGAATCGAGCTTGATCGGTACGAGGACTACCAAGCCGCCACCTGCATCGATCCATGCCCTCCAACCCGCTCATCTCGCGGCCGGGCTCGGCGGCGCGGAGCGAGATTCCTTGGCGATGTGTCTTGGCGTCTTCGACGATGCGAAGCTCTGGGCGCGGGTGCGCGATCGGATCGAGAAGCCTTTCCGAAGGGTCTCGGCGTCTTCCGAGCAAATTGGTCGGAGCGTGACGAAGAGCGTCGGGCGGTGGCGCGACAGTGAGCACTCGGTGAGTCAGCTTCGTGCGTTGCTCTGGATCCGCCTGCAGGCGGCGCTTGGTGTCGAACCTATCGTAACCCGCTCGGTCCGGACGTGTGTGGGACTGGCGGACGACCTCGTGGCGGCCGGGCTTGCTTGCGTGCATCTTGAAGGCAAGCAGGGACTCGTGAAGCAGGCGTGGCATACGATGTCTAGGCGGTTCGGGGACAAGGGTGAAGAACCCCGACCGCCGGAGACGTTGGCCGACCTTGCCGAGCCGGTGCTGGCGAAGCTGGTCGACGAGCTGCCCGCAGCGGACCAGACCGGATTGGCCGCGGAGATTGTGGCGGAGCTCGACGACGATATGCGGCGGGAGCTCTTGAGGCGGACGGCCGAAAAGGACATCGATCGAGCGGTGCTGAAGCTCGCGGCGGAGGCCGGCGGCCTTGGATCCTTCGCCGTCGCTGTCGGTGCCGCCGGCTTCGCGCCATACCTGCTTGCGGCCAAGGCGTCCGCTTTCATTCCGCTTGTCAGCGGGCCAGCGCTGGTGTCGCTCGTCTCGGTCCTCGCCAACCCCCTGTTCGTTATCCCGGTTGTCGTGGTGGCCGGCTGGTCCGTAACGCGAAGTGCCGATCGTCGGGCGGCGGCGCAGGTTGCGCTGCACTTGATCGTACTGCTGGCGTGTGATGGGTTAAGACGCGATCGAAGCAGCATCGAGCAGCTGGTTGCAAGCTTTGGAACACTGCCGAGTCTCGACGACGATGGCTCGCTAAGGAAGGAGGTCGCGCTATGTCGAGCGACGTTCGAGGACCTGGAAGAGAACTCTTGGTTTCGGGCCGGGGGCGCGCGCCCGGTTGTGTCGAATGACTGGGAGGGGTACGACGTCGGCCGCAACACCGTCGCCATTGGCGCGGTTTCACTGGCGGATATCGTCTATTCGCTGGCCGTAATCGATCCACACGTCGTGGCCGCTGCCGACTTTGCGAGCAAAGAGGAGATCGGCAGCGCGTTCGATTTCGCCCTGCACCTGGAAGGGAAGTTTGGTGATACTTGGGCGGCGAGAGCTGGTGACGTCGCGCGCCTAAAGGGCTACGCGATGGAGCAGTTGGCCGCCTCGAAGCTCGCCGCGGACGGACACGCTGTTGAGTTAGCGGAAGCGCCCAACCAGCCTGGCTGGGACCTCTTGGTTGACGGTGAGCCCTTCCAGGTCAAGTGTGCCGACGCCGACCATATTCGAGAGCACTTCGAGAAGTACCCCGATATACCGGTTCTCGCGAGCAGCGACCTCATCGATGAGCAGTGGCCGGAGGAGTGGGCCGACAAGGTGTTCTTTCTCGACGGTCTCAGCAATGAGTTCGTCGAAGAGATCACTCAACGGTCCTACCGCGCCGCGGAGGACCTTGCCGGCAACGACGTACCTGAGGTGGCTCTCGCCGTGGTGGCGGCGCGGCAGGCGTGGATGCTCGGTAAGGGCCAAGTGACAGTCGGTCAGGCGGCATCGCAACTCGTGCTTGAGGGTTCCACGAGGGCCGGCCTTGCCGTGGT
The DNA here is from genome assembly GCA_009837725.1 of Gammaproteobacteria bacterium. GTDB lineage: Bacteria > Pseudomonadota > Gammaproteobacteria > Pseudomonadales > Azotimanducaceae > VXYL01. The sequence goes on from VXSY01000222.1 coordinate 14,919, forward strand.
CGGCGGTGTCGTCGGACAGGCAGTTGGGCTGCTCATTCTCGGTCCGGCAGGCGGACTGGTCGCCGGGGCATTGGGTCCGGTAGCCGCACAGGCGGGAGCGCGTCGAGTAGCAGCATTTGCGGAAGGCGTGGTCCGGCGCGGCAAGGACCGGCAGCATCGGCAGAAGTTCGATGCCCTGCTCTCGGATGTGATTCAGTCCATCGAGAATGCAATCGAGCTGAAGCTCATGGCCTACCGCCGCAAGTACCGGGAAGTCGGTTTAGGCAAAGCGGGTCTATACGTGCGCCATCGGTTACTGGACGAAGCGCGCCATCTGGAAGAGAACTCGGCACTGCTTCATCGCCTCCGCACCGACGACGGCAAACCCGAGGCTCGCACGCGGGAACTCCTTCGGGTGGCCACGCGCACCGTACATGCCGCCTGCTACCAAGAGCCATTGCGCGGGCTTTTCAGACATCTTGCGACGAAGCGATAGCCCGTCGTTTATTGAGCCACTTGGTGCGCGTCGTCTCTGAAATCTAGGCGCGTTCTCGACCGATCGCATGCCCGTGAGCAAGAGGGCCAGCCTCCTGAGAATGTCGTGGTGCCAGGTCTCCCTCGCTTACGCCAATGGTTTACCGTGCCCCTGCGTTGACAGGGGCGCTGTCTGTTCCTAGGTCCATCGTGAGGGATGCGCCGCAGGCAGCCACCGAGAGGGTGATAGGCTTGGATGATGCGTACTTACCCATTGCAGGCGCGGCGTCAAAACGCCGGTCGCCCACCCATCCCCCTCAGCGCGGATCAGTGCCGGGAGTTCCTTGCCAATGGCTTTCTGGTGCTGCGCTCCTCGTTGTCCGAGAGCTATCACCGGACGATCTTCGAGCGCTTCGATGCCGTGGCGGACGGGCGGGGCGAAGGGGCTACGGGCGTGGGGCACTTCGGCAACAACCTGCTGCCGTTGATCCCGGAACTGATC
>VXSY01000234.1 GCA_009837725.1 Gammaproteobacteria bacterium
GCCCCCTCCGAGAAACGGCGAGGAACGCCGTTTCTCGACTCCCCCTCGCGGGGGGGTGACAGGAAAGCGCGCGCCACCGTTGGTGGGGATGCAGGGAGTGACAGGAAAGGCGCGCGCCACCGCCATTGTTGGGGATCCGAGGGCCCGTCACTCCCCCCTCGAGGGGGAGTCGAGAAAAGAAACTCGCGACCCCGACACACAAACATCCCGTCCTACACACCGTTAGGCTACCTCTCACCGCCGAGTTCCTCCCCATCTGCGGGCATCGACTCAGACGAGGTCGTCGGGGCAGGCAAAGGCGCCAGCGCGGCGGCGATGCGGTCCAGGCCCGGACAACGCCCTGTGCTCGCGACATGACGCGAGAGCACACGGGGGAAAACGAAACCCCTGTGTCGCGGGTAAACAGCGCGCTGCATCGCAGTGCCGTGGGAAATGGCTCACGTTGTGTAGGACGAGATGTTTGTGTGTCGGGAGGGCTTCGCCCGGAGGGCTTCGCCCGCGGGAAGGAGCCTCGCTACTCGGCGTTGGCCGCGTCGAACAGCGCGTCCACAGCCACGTCGAACCCCGCCAGCAGACGCGATGCCGCGGCGCTACCGCGCGGATAGATGCCGGCTTGCACATAGCCGCCTGCCTCCAGAAGGAGGACGGTGACGCGCTCCGCACGCGGATCGACAATCCAGTACTCGGGAATGCCCGCTTCGGCGTAGTCGAGGCGCTTGTCCACCAAATCGCGGCTTGCGCCTTCTGGGCTGACGACTTCCGCCACGAGGTCCGCACCGCGCCAGAAACGGCTGCCCCGTCGGGGGTCGCGGGCATCTTGGACGAGGAGGAGGTCCGGTTCGCGGAACTTGCCCGGACGGATGCGAAGGCGCAGCGGCGCGAAGTACACCTTGCCGCCCGTGCGCTCCACGTGACCGCGAAAGGCGTCGAAAAGAAACGCAAGAATGTCCTGATGTTCTTCCGTGGGCATCGGCAAAACTTCGACGACCCCATCCGCAAGCTCCACCAAGCGGCTGACGTCGTCCGTCAACCGAAGGTATGCCTCGTCCCCCCAAGCGCCTTGCGCCGGCGTTTCCCCTTCGGGCAGATGCAAGGGATTGAGGAAAGCGCGGATTTCGTCCTGCATTTCCGCGCCAGCGGCGCGTGCAGTCACCATGCGGGTCGCTCCCATGTCCGACAGTTGGGATTATAGGGGTGGCCCTTCCGCCCACAACCGTGACGGTGCCCTTCCACATCGCCAGCGGACCACAGGAGCAGGGCACGGATCGCAGCCTGGAACTCCCATCACGTCCCCTGGGTGGCCGGCAAGGACTCTATCGCCGCAGGAATGTCCTTCAGGCGAGTCACCGTGGCGCTGGCGGCGGCAGGATCGGTTTGGGCCGAGAGGTTGGCCCAGATGGTGTGCATACCCACATTGCGGGCGCCTTCCATGTCGTCGACCGGGTGGTCGCCGATGTGGACGGCTTCTGCTGGCGCCACGTCGGCGTGGGCGAGTGCGCGCTGGAACATCTCCGGGTGGGGTTTGCTTGCGCCCACGTCGGCGGCGCTGTAGCCGAAGGAGAAGAGGTGGCTTAAGCCCAGGCGCTCGAAATCCGCATTGCCGTTGGTTAGCGCCGCAAGTGTGTAGCGGCCGTGCAATGCGGCCAGCGTTTCGAGGGCGTCATCGAAATAGGTGACGCGGTGGCGCCAGTCGAGGAAGGTGTCGAAGGCGCCTTGGGCGAGTTCTTGCGCCGTTTCCGCCGCATAGCCGCAGTGCTCGATGGCGTCCCAAAGGATGCGCACGCGCAGGCGCGAAAGGTCATGGACGATGTCGGGGTCCGCGGCCATGACGCTGCGGCGAATCTCGCCCAGGGTGGATGCGTGCAGGCGCTCGAACTCCGGCACCCGCGGTTTCAGCCAAGCGCGCATCTCGGACTCTGCCCGGCGGATCACGCCATCGACGCTCCACAGGGTGTTGTCGAGGTCGAAGGTGACGAGGCGAATGCCGCCCGTCGCGCTCACCTCTTGGCACCACCGGGCGCTGCGTTCTCCGAGGCGGACTTCCGATGCGCCCGAGGGTGGGCGCTGTCGTACACCTTGGCCAAGTGCTGGAAGTCGAGGTGGGTATAGATCTGCGTCGTTGCGATGTTGGCGTGGCCCAACAGCTCCTGCACGGCCAGGAGGTCGCCGCTCGACTCGAGCATGTGGCTGGCGAAGCTGTGGCGCAGCATGTGCGGATGCAGCGCATCGCTGCCAGTGGTGGTGGCCGCGAGTTTCTTCAATCGAAGCTGCACGCTGCGGGCCGAGATGCGCTTGCCGCCTCGGGCGACGAACAGCGGGTCTTGAAGAGTCACTCCGGTGCGGGTTGCGAGCCATGCGCGCAGCGCCTTGCGAGCGGCGCTGCCTACCGGTGAGATGCGCGTCTTGTTGCCCTTGCCGACGACGGTGATGACACTCTCGTCGAGATCAAGGTCCCCGACGTCGGCACCAACGAGTTCCGCCAGCCGCAACCCACTGCCGTAGAGCAACTCGGCCATGGCGCGATCGCGCAGTTCAAGATCATCCTTCGGCTCGTCGCCATCGAAGAGCTGCGCGGCCTGGTCGGCATCCATCGTCTTCGGCAGGCGCGCTTGCTGTTTCGGTGCCCGAATCCCCACCGCCGGATTGCCGCCGAGTTCTCCTCGGCGCACCAGCCACGCAAAGAAGCCCCGCACACCGGACAGGGCACGGGCGATGGAGCGTGGCGCGAGGCCGCCAGCGTGCAGACGCGCCACAAATGCGCGGATGTGGCGGCCTCGGACATCCTCGGCGCGTGCGGGTGCGTGTGCGCGTAGGCGGTCGAGATCGCGTCGGTAGGCAGCCACGGTGTGCGGCGATGCTCGCCGTTCGCTGGCGAGGGCGGTGAGATAGCGGTCGATGTCGGTCGACAGCGAGTCGCCTTGGTCGAGCGTGGCGCGCTCCCCGCCGGCCGGCATTACCTTTGGGCTCCTTCGCCGGCGAAGGCGGTCTCGATGCGCAGGCGAGCCAGCACACGCGCCAACAGATCGCCGAGATAGCCGAGGAAGGCGGTGCCGAGGTCCGGCGTGTAGCGTTCGGGATCGTAGGAACCCAACGCCAGCGTCGCCTTGACGCTGGCGAATCGCGCTGGCACCAAGGCCGCAGAGCCGGGAGCATTCGGCCGCTGCCCGAACAGGGACTCGTACTCCTCCGGACGGCAGGGATTGCACAGCGGCAGACGCACGTCGAACAACGTCGCCACCGGTCGTGGCTCGCCCTCGGCAAGGCAGCGCAGGTGCTTCAAGGGGGCGTCGTTGCCGCCGTCCTCGAAGCAGATGACATGGTCGAGGTGAAAGCGCCCGAGCACATGCATCGCCAGCGCTTCGTCGAGTTCGGCGCGGGTTTGCACATCCATCAAGGCAAAGGTGAGCGTGCTGGCGGCGGTGAAGATGCGCTCATTGTCCGCAGCAACGCCTTGCACTTCTTCGAGGCGCCGCCCCACATCGCGGTTGCGTTCCCGCAGGGTGGCCATCTGCCTCTGCACCAAAGACGCCGTGCCGTCCGGTGTCGGCACGGCGGGGAGCAAGTCGGGATGGTCCACGAGAAACCCGGGATGGCGGCGAAGGAAGCCTGCCACCTGGGCTGGATCGAGTTCCGGGGCTTGCGGCTCGGAAAGCGCCATCAAAGCTGCACTCGGCCTTCATAGACGAATGTCGCCGGTCCGGTCATCTTAACGGCGGCGTCTGGGCCAGGCCATGCCATTTGCAGCTTGCCGCCGGGAAGGGAGATGCGCGCCGTCTCGTCCAAGTGTCCGGCCAGCCTCGCCGCCGCCATCGCCGCAGAGGCGCCGGAGCCGCAAGCGAGGGTTTCGCCGACGCCGCGCTCGAACACGCGCAGTCGAGCGAAGCGCCGATCGACGACTTCGAGAAACCCAACATTGACGCGATCGAGGAACATCGGGTGGCGCTGCAATGCCTGGCCCACAGTCTCTACGTCTGCCTTGCGCACATCGTCCACGAATATCACGGCATGGGGGTTCCCGGTTGACACTGGCGTCAGTTCCAGCTCTGCCCCGGCCACCGGCACGCGCACCGGGGCACAGGCGTCGGGTGCAGGCAAATACACGGCCACATCGCCGTCTTGTCCGAGTTCCGTGCGGATGTCTCCGGCCAAGGTTTGGAGCACGAGGCTCCGCTTCACCGTCAACTTGCTTGCCGTGACGAATCGCGCAAAGCACCGCGCACCGTTGCCGCACTGTTCGGCTTCCGAGCCATCGGCGTTGAAGATGCGATAGCGAAAGTCGGCCTCAGGCTGATCCGGCACACACACGGCAAGGAACTGATCGAAGCCAATTCCGCGCCGGCGGTCGCCCCACGCGGCGATGCGTCGAGGATCAGGCGAGAGGTCCTGGGTCACGAAGTCCGCCACCATGAAGTCGTTGCCGAGCCCATGCATCTTGGCGAAACGAAAGCCGCTATTTTTGCGGGAACGCAAGGGAGTCAAGCCATCCAAGCGGGGGTGGCCGGGATTATACGAGCGCCGGCGCGAAGGCCGGGCCGTCTTCCCCGGAGGGATTCGTGCAGAGCTTCCTATACGCACTCCAGATGGAGGAGATCGGCGGCGGTTTCACGGCGGCGGGCGAGCACCGTGTGGCCGTCTTCTACAAGGATTTCTGGCGGGCGAGGGCGGGTGTTGTAGTTTGAGCTTTGGCTAAAGCCGTAGGCGCCGGCGTTGCGGATGGCCAAGAGGTCGCCTTCCGCCAGTTCGAGGTCGCGTTCATGGGCGAGGAAATCGCCGCTTTCGCAGACGGGGCCTACGATGTCCCAAATTCCCTGCTGGCCGGGGCCGTCCCCTACCTTCTCCACGCCGTGCCAGGCGTCGTAAAGCGCGGGGCGGATCAGGTCGTTCATGGCGGCGTCCACCACCGCGAACTGCCGTTCGCCGGCGGCTTTCAGGTACTCGATGCGGGTTAGCAGGATGCCGGCGTCGGCGACGAGGGAACGGCCGGGCTCCACGAGCACCGCCAGATCGGTGCCCGCGAGTTGCGATGCCAGGGTGGCGGCAAAGCCTTCGAGATCGAAAGGCTCCTCATCCCGATAGCAGACGCCAAAGCCGCCGCCGATGTCGATGTGGCGAACGTCGATGCCCTGCCGGGCCAAGGTGGCGGCGAGTTCCAGAAGCCGTTCCAGGGCGGTGGCAAAGGGTGCCGCGGCGGTGATCTGGGAGCCGATGTGGCAGTCGATGCCGACCACTGCCAGGGCGTCTGATGCAGCGGCGCTGGCATATAGGTCCAGCGCGACGTTTGCCGGCACGCCGAACTTTGAGTTCTTGAGGCCGGTGGCGATGTAGGGATGAGTGCCGGGATCGACATCTGGATTGACACGCACGGAAACCGGCGCGCGGCAGCCCAAGAGCCGGGCGCGTGCCTCGATGCGGGCTAGCTCCGAGGCACTCTCGACATTGAAGCACTCGATGCCGGCCTTGATGGCGAAGTCGATCTCGACGGTGGACTTGCCGACGCCGGAGAACACGACCTTGGCCGGTGACCCGCCAGAGCGCATCACCCGTTCGAGTTCGCCACCGGAGACGATGTCGAAGCCGGCGCCCAAGCCCGCCAATCGCGACAGGATCGCCAGCGACCCATTGGCCTTGACCGCATAGCGGATTTGCCCCCGTACATCGGCCAGCGCCGCCGCCATTTCGCGATAGCGGGCTTCGATGGTCGGCCACGAGTACACGTAGGCCGGCGTGCCAAACTCGGCAGCGATGTCGCAAAGGCGCAGGCCGTCTACGCAGAGTTCGCCAGCGTCACGAGAAAGCATCGGCTTCTCTAGCGAGGGGAGGCCCCTCGCGCTCCCCCAGGCTGAGGGCTCTCTTCACCACGGTCCGGGCCCGTCTCGCGTGGAGGAGGCTGGTTGCAGCTCTCGGCCCTTGGTTGCTTCGCCTTCGGCGCGAGGAGCGTGAAGGGCCCACGCTTCGAAAGCCGTGTGGGACCGCGCCATCCGCGCCGCCAAACCCCTCGCTACCGCTCGGCGTCTGGCCCCAGCCCCCACCTAACCACGTTGGTGTTGGCTCGGCTTCGAGACACATTCTTGGCTTGTCGACGTGTTGCGCAACTTGCGCCATGGAGTTCAGGTCAGCTTCGAGTTCACCGGCGTGTGCGCCGGGTAGGGTAAGCGGGCCCTTCTGGCCGCAGGTGGCCACGGAAATCCCCACCAACGCTGTGGCGACGGGCAGTGGCAGCCGCCTGATGGCCGACGCAGCCCGCGTCAGGGCGTTACTCCGTTGCGTCAATGCGTTCACGCGCCGCCCGAATCGCTGCCCGAACGGCGCTGGGCGCCGTGCCGCCCACATGGTCGCGGGCGCTGATGGAGCCTTCCAGGGTGAGCACTTCGTACACATCCTCGTCGATTTGAGGGCTGAGGCCCCGATAGGTATCGAGCGCCAGTTGACTCAAGGTGAGGCCCCGCTCGATGGCATGTGCCACTGCCTGGCCCACGATCTCGTGCGCATCCCGGAACGGGACGCCGCGCACGACGAGATAGTCGGCGAGGTCGGTGGCGGTGCCGAAGCCTTCCTCGGCGGCGCCACGCATGGCTTCGGCATCCGGTTCCATCGCCCGCACGATCTCGGTGATGACGGCGAGACAGTCGGCCAGGGTGTCGGCGGAGTCGAAGAGCGCCTCCTTGTCCTCCTGATTGTCGCGGTTGTAGGCGAGCGGTTGGCCCTTCATCAACACCAAGAGCCCGCTCAGGTGCCCCATCACTCGCGCCGCCTTGCCGCGGACGATTTCCGGCACGTCGGGGTTCTTCTTCTGCGGCATGATGCTGGAGCCTGTGCAGTAGGCGTCTGGCAGGTGGATGAAGCCGAATTGCTGCGACATCCACAGCACCATCTCCTCACACCAGCGCGACAGGTGCATCATCGCCATGCTGGCGACGGAGACGAACTCGATGAGGAAGTCGCGGTCGCTCACCGCGTCGAGGGAGTTGTTGGTTGGGCCGTCGAAGCCGAGGCTCGTCGCGGTCATGGCACGGTCGATGGGAAAGGTGGTGCCGGCGAGGGCCGCACTGCCAAGCGGCGAGAGGTTCAAGCGTCGGCGGCAATCGCGCAGGCGGTCGCGGTCGCGACTGGCCATCTCGAACCAGGCCATCAGGTGGTGGCCGAACGTCACCGGCTGGGCGGGCTGCAGGTGGGTGAAGCCCGGCATCACCGTCTCCGTGTGCTGTTCGGCGCGATCTGCCAGCGCCGCCATAAGGTCCGTCAGCAGCGCATCGATCCCATCAATGCGTTCGCGCAGGAAAAGGCGCACGTCAGTCGCCACCTGATCGTTGCGCGAGCGACCGGTGTGCAGCTTCTTGCCGGCTTCTCCGGCGATCTCCGTAAGCCGCGCCTCGATGTTCATGTGGACGTCTTCGAGCGCAGGGTCCCAACGAAACCTGCCCGCCTCCACGTCGCGCTGGATGCGGCTCAAGCCCGATCGAATCTTGCGCAGTTCCCCGCCAGAGAGCACGCCGCCCGCTGCCAGCATTTCGGCATGGGCGATGGAACCCTGGATGTCGTAGAGAGCAAGGCGCTGGTCGAAATCCACCGAGGCGGTGAACCGCTCCACCAACGCGTCGGTGGGTTCCGCGAAGCGGCCGCCCCACATGCGTTTTTCTCCGGCTTTGGCGCTATTGTTCATGGGTGCAGTGGCTTGGTTGGGGCGGCACGGGTGGCATACGCGGCGGGTCGGGCAGTATAGCAATGCGGCATCGGAGCAACGGTTGCGACGCCGGCAAGCGGGCGGCAGGGAGCGCAGGAAAGCGATGCGTTTGAGGATCGCGACACGGCGGAGTGCCCTTGCATTGTGGCAGGCACACCATGTGGCAGAGGGCCTCTGCGCCCTGCACGCTGGGATCGAGGTGGAGATCGTCCGAGTGGTGACGGAGGGCGACCGCAACCTATCGCCGTCCCTCGCGGCCGCCGGGGGCAAGGGACTGTTCGTCAATGCCTTGGAAGATGCCCTCGCAGAGGATCGCGCCGACATTGCGGTTCACAGCATGAAGGATGTTCCCGGCACCCTCGCCGAGCGGTTCGCGCTCACGACTTTCGGCGCCCGCGCCGATGCCCGCGATGCCTTGGTGGCGCGGCAGGCTCTGGGATTGCTCGATCTGCCGGCCGGCGCGGTGGTGGGTACCTCTAGCGGCCGCCGTCAAGCCGTGCTGCGCCACATGCGTCGCGACCTGGATTTGCAGCCCCTCAGAGGCAATGTCGATACGCGACTCGCCAAGCTGGAAGCCGGCGAATGCGACGCCATCATCGTCGCTTGCGCGGGTCTCGATCGGCTCGGCCATGCCGAACGCATCACCCAACGCCTTGCCGTGGAACTGATGACGCCGGCTCCCGGACAGGGCGTGGTCGCCGTGGAACACCTTGCGGCACGCGCCGACGTCGCCAGCCTGCTCGCGCCAGCAACATCGGCACAAGTTGAGGTGTGCGCGACTGCGGAACGCACCGTTGCGCGTGCCCTCGGCGCCGACTGCACCCTGCCCCTCGGCGTCCACTGCGCTCAGACGGCGGACGGCTTTCTGCTGCACACATCCCTGTTCGACGCCGAAGGGAAGCGCGAGCTGCGCCTTCAGATGCAGGGCGACGATGCGATGGCCCTGGCCCAAGAAGCCGGGCGGCGACTCGAACGGCTGCGCGCGGCCGCGCCGCCTTCTGCTGCCTGATGCGAGTGTGGGTCACACGCACCGAACCCGGTGCCAGCCGCATGGCGGCCACCTTGGAAGGCGCCGGCATCGCCTGCTTGGTAGCGCCGGTGCTGAACATTGTGCCGACAGGACAACCGTTGCCCGGCGGCAGCTACGACCTCGCGTTGTTCGTGTCGGAACATGCCGCGACGCTTGCGGCCGCCGAGCCAGCCGATTGGAGTGCCGAGGTCGTCGCCGGGATCGGCGAACCGGCCCTCGCCGCTCTGGCAGAGCGGTGCCCACAAGCAACCCATGCGCGCGTTGTTGCGGCGACTGATGCCGACTGCGTGCTGCGAATGCTCGACGGTTGGCCAGAGCCACCGCGCCGCACGCTCATCGCCAAGGGTCAGGGCGGTCGCGACGATGTGCAGCGGCACCTGCGCGAGGCTGGCGGCGCCGTGGTGGAGTGGGATGCCTACCGCCGGGTCGCCGCCGCGCCCGCCGTGGTGCCGGCCGCGGTGTCTGCCATCGTATGCTCTAGCGGCGAAGGGGTTCGGGCGGCTGGCGCGCTGTGGTTTGCAGAGCGGGGACGCCCGGATGTGCCTGTGTTCGTGCCGTCTGCTCGCGCGCAGACTGTGGCTTCCGAGACGGGCTTCCAGACAGTACGCGTCACTGCCGGGGCCGCACCGAAGGCCGTTGTCGCCGCCATGAATGCCTTGAAGGAGCGAAATGTCTGAGCCGCCCGCCGAAGCCAACGACAACGCCGAAGAGGTGCCGAGCCCACGGCGGAGATGGGCTCGGAGCGTGCTGCGGGGCGTCATTAGCGTCGTTGCGGTCGCTGGCCTCGCGCTCGGGGGCTACGTCGTGTGGATGCAGGCAGTCGCACGTCCCTCGCTTGCCGATGCTGTGGAGCAGATCGAGGCGCGGACGCTAGAGCTCACGCGCAGCCAGCAAGGGGCGGCGGCAACACAGGGGGCGCTCGCCGGAAGGCTGGACTCGCTGCAAGCCGACGCGCAGGCGCAGGCAGATCTCTTGGACGAGGTGCGCGCCGCACTGGCCCGTGGCCTCGCCCCGACCGCGGACGCACCGCCGACGCCGGCCCGCTGGCGCGTGGCGGAAGTCGCCTATCTCTTGCGCATCGCCAACCATCGCTTGGCGATGGAGCGAGACCTCGACGCAGCCAAGGCGCTGCTCGAAGGCGCGGATGCCGTGCTCGCCGACCTCGATGACTTCGCCTTCTTTGAGGTGCGGGCACAGATCGCCAGCGAGTTGCTGGCGCTCGAAGACTACGAGGGCACCGACATCGAAGGCGCGTATCTGAAGCTGGAGGCGATCAAGGAGAAGCTCAATCAGTTGCCGCTGCGTCTGCCCGAGTATTCGTCTCGGCAGGATCCGGAGGCGGCCACGACCGGGGAGGCCGCACCGGAGGCAGAGTCTGGCGGCGTCTGGGCATCCCTTGCCGCCATCGGCGATCGACTCTCGGAGCTGGTGCGCTTTCGCCGGCATGAGGGCGAAGCCGTGCGGCCGCTGCTCGCGCCGGAACAGGCGGCATATCTGGAACAGCATCTTCGACTTGCGCTGGAGCGTGCTCAACTCGCCCTGCTGCGGCGGGACGCGGTGATCTTTGCCGCCAACATCGCCGACGCCCAGGCGTGGCTTGGCACATATGTGGATGCGAACCACGACGTCACCAAGCAACTGCAGGCCGAGCTTCGGGAGTCCTCACGGCTCAACGTAGCGGCCCCGCTCCCGGACATCAGCGGCTCGCTGCGCGCCTTGCGTGAAGTGGTGCCGGCGCTGGAACCGTCGGCACTTGGCGAGTCGACGAGCGAAGTTACGGCCGCGCCGGAAGGGGATGCCTCGTGACCGTCCTCGTGCTGGTGCTGTTGGCGCTCGTTCTCGGCGGGCTGCTGGCCGCGCTGATGGCGCGCGATCCGGGCTATGTGCTGCTGGCGTGGGACGGGATGACCGTGGAGACCAGCCTGTGGCTGGCATTGCTCGCCGTGGCCTTGGGCACCTTCGTCGCAAGCCGCACCGTGCGCTTCGTCCGCGCGCTCATTGGCAGTGGTGAGGGCCTGCGCCGATGGCTGCACGCGCGTCAGCAGGACGCCGCCGGCCGCCGCTTCAACCAAGGGCTTTTGCTGCTCGCCGAAGGGCGCTGGAACGACGCTCGTAGCGCGTTCCTTGGCAGCGCCGGCACGGGCGCACGTGCGCTTCCGGGGCTTCTGCACGCCGCCCGCGCGGCGCACCAACTCGGCAAGGGCGAAGAGCGCGACGCCTTGCTTGATCGCGCCACGGAGGCGGTGCCGGCCGCCGCCGTTGCCGCCGGGCTCGAGCGCGCCTCGATGCAGCAGGCGGAGGGCGAGTGGGAACGGAGCCTCGAGACGCTGACCGAGCTTGCTGGCAAGGCGCCGCGTCATCCGCTGGCGTTAACGCTGACCTTCCGCGCTCGCCTTGCGCTCGACGATACGGACGGCGCCGAGGAACTGCTCAAGGATGTGGCGCAAGCGGGGATCGCCTCAGCCGAGGAAGTCGCGAGGGCGCGAGAGCAGATTTGCCTTGCGCGGCTCGCGCGGATCCAGACGGCCGATGCAGCGGCCGAACACGCCCGGGCGCTTTGGAAGCGAACGCCGGCGGCCGCGCGAGCGCAAGAGAAGTTGCTTCTGGCCTATGTCGATGCGTTGCTGGCCGGCGGCGATGCCGCGGCCGCCGAACATGCACTGCGCACGGGCCTCGAACGTCGTTTTCTGGATTCGTGGGCGCTGCGCTACGGCACCATCCACGCCGATCCGGAACGCCAGATCAAGACGGCAACTGCTTGGCTGGAGACGCACCCCGACAGCGTTGCGCTATTGCAAGCCCTGGGGCGCTTGCATCTCGCCGCCGCGCAACGGGATGCGGGCGTTGCCTACCTGATTCGAGCTGCCGAAGCGATGGGGTAGGCGTTCGGGGCCGATTACGCCCGAGGAAGACCAGAGGCCCCCTCAGCGGCTGCCGCGCATGGCGCCGAAGAATTCGGCGTTGGTGCGGGTGTCCTTGAGTTTGTTGACCATGAACTCGATGGCGGCGATGTCGTCCATGTCGTGCAGGAGCTTGCGCAGGATCCACACGCGCTGCAATTCGCCCTCGCTCATGAGGAGTTCCTCGCGCCGGGTGCCGGAGCGGCGGATGTTGATGGCGGGGTACACGCGCTTCTCGGCGATCTTGCGCTCCAAGTGCAACTCTTGGTTGCCGGTGCCCTTGAACTCCTCGTAAATGACCTCGTCCATCTTGGAGCCGGTTTCCACCAATGCCGTGGCGACGATGGTCAGGCTGCCGCCTTCTTCGATGTTGCGCGCGGCGGCGAAGAATCGTCGCGGGCGCTCCAGGGCGTTGGCGTCCACGCCGCCGGTGAGCACCTTGCCGGACGACGGCACGATGGTGTTGTAGGCGCGGGCAAGGCGGGTGATGGAGTCGAGCAGGATCACCACGTCCTTCTTGTGCTCGACCAGCCGTTTGGCCTTCTCGATCACCATCTCGGCCACCTGCACGTGGCGCGACGGCGGCTCGTCGAAAGTGCTTGCCACCACCTCGCCCCGCACCAAGCGCTTCATGTCCGTCACTTCTTCTGGGCGCTCGTCGATCAGCAGCACGATGAGCACCACTTCCGGATAGTTGACGGCGATGGAGTCGGCGATGTTCTGCAGCATCAGCGTCTTGCCGGCCTTGGGCGGGGAAACGACGAGGCCCCGCTGCCCCTTGCCGATGGGTGCGATGAGATCGACGATGCGGGAGGAAACATCCTGCGTGGTGCCGTTGCCGCGCTCGAGCACGAGCCGGTCGTCGGGAAACTCCGCGGTGAGGTTCTCGAACAGAATCTGATGCTTGCGGGTGTTGGGCTCCGCAAAGTTGATCTCGTCCACCTTCAGGAGGGCGAAGTAGCGTTCGCCATCCTTGGGCGGGCGAATCTTGCCGGCGATGCTGTCGCCGGTGCGCAGGTTAAAGCGCCGAATCTGGCTCGGCGATACGTAGATGTCGTCGGGCCCGGCGAGGTAGGAGCTATCGGCAGAGCGGAGGAAGCCGAAGCCGTCGGAGAGGATCTCCAGGGCGCCGTCGCCGTAGATGTCTTCGCCTTGGCGAGCTTGCTTGCGCAGGATTGCAGCGATGACTTCCTGCTTGCGCGAGCGCGCCAAATTGTCGAGACCCATGTCGCGGGCCATGTCGATGAGATCCCCAACGGGATTGCGTTTCAGGTCGGTGAGATTCATGGATGCCCTTGTATCGCAAAAGGACGGCCTGCCAAGCGGCGGCCGTGGGGTGGGCTTAGGGTTTCTTGCGCCTCGCACTTGGGTTTGGGCGTGCGTTCGGCGCGGCTTGGATCACGGAGCGCCCGGCGTGGACGCTGCCGAACGAAGAACAATGTGCCACCCGTGAGAGGGCATGTCAATGGTCAAAATGTGGCGAGGACGAGGAAGGCACTCGGCCTTCGCCACGCACCGTTCGCTGCCATTTCCTCTCGTCCAGGGCGAGAGTCAGCGCATTGGAGCCCCGGACCTCGAGGAGGCTCTCGCGGGTTCCGCCTATCGATGGGCCGCCACAAGATCCTGGTGAATCGGTCGTCCCAGCCCCCCCTGAACGGCGAGCAAACCGGCAGAGGCCATGAGCGCCACCGGCCAGGCAAACCCATGACCGAGCGCCCATTCGTCAAACAAGGGGTGGAACGATGTGGACATCGACCCGCCCTCCCGCACTAGGACGCCATCGAGGAGGAACCAGGATGCCATCACGCCGACTGTCGCTCCTGCTACGACGATCGCCAGCGTCTCAAGGAGGATGGACACCGCCAGTTCCGGAGATCCAAAGCCGACGGCGCGCAGCGTCGCGACTTCCGCGCGGCGACGGGCCACCGCGGAAACCATCACGTTCGTTGCGCAGAAAACCCCGCCGACTGCCATGAGGAGGCCGAGCGCGATGCCGACATCTCGGAATACCTCGGTGCGCGTCCACGCAAGCGCCTCGAGATACTCCGCCTCTCGGTGGACGCCGAACTCCAGCGTCGAGTGTCCCTCGATTGCAGCGCGGAAGTCATCAAAGGATGCTGGTGATTCCAAGTCGACCAGCATGGCGTTGCACCATTTGCCGAACACTGCCTCGGCGTCAACGAGAAAGACGGAGTCGAGGTGGTCGCCAGTCTCGAACGTTCCGACAATTTCCAGCGTCACGTGGGACAAGGCGAGTCGGTTCCCAACCTGCGCACCGCGAAACACCTCACTCGCATGGGCGCCGGCGATGGCCTCGTGGCGGCCGGGTTCGAACATCCGTCCCTCCACCAGGCGTATGTGGGACCGGATGCGGAGTCCGTCCGGCGTGACTCCCTGAACTCTCACCAGTTCCGGAGCACCGCCGTTCCGCCCCACCAGCCGAGCCAGCGCGTAGGCGATCCTGTCCACGCCGGCCGCGCCGGCCGCTTGATGGACGAACCCGACCTGCGCCTCAGTCAGCCGTCCGCCCCCGATGCGCTCGACGCCACTCTCCATCACCAGCGCCCGGTGCGGCGCCGCCACGTCCGAGAACTGCATGTACAGGCCCCTCCCGAGCGCTGTCATCGACGTGGTGACGCCGACGACCGCCGCTGCACCGAGCAGCAGCGTCGCCGTCGAAGCCGGACGGGCCAGGGCCGCGCGCAGGTTGCTCGCCGTAAGCAGGGCCATGCGCATCAGCACCGCCGGTCTCCCATCGCGCTCATCGCCCGACTTCCGACGGCGAAAGCCGCAGGACGCGCCAGCCCGGCAACGCCACGCTGATGACGGCGAGCAGGAGCGCGACAACGAAGCCGAAGGCGTAGAGTGACGGCCGTGGCGGGTACACCACGGCACCGTATTGCCCGAGCAACTCGCCAGCATCGACCAGCGCGGCTGGTACCAGCGCCATCGCCGCGCCTGCCAGGCAGACCGCCAAACTCTCGCCAGCGATGCCGCAAAGCAGAACCCCGCCCCTGAAGCCAAGGGATTTCATCATCGCGAGTTCGCCGTAGCGATCACGCACGGACTGCGCCATTACGCCCCCGGTGCAGAACAGGATGGCGAAGAACGAGGCGCCGACGATGGCGTTAGCGGCTAGCCGCACCTGCCCCGGATGCCGTCCGGACATCCACGCATCCCGCGTCGTAGCCGTGAGCGTGGGCGCCGAGGAGTTGCGGAACCGTTCGTCGATTGCCGCGCTGACGGCGTTCGCCCGGTTCGCGTCGTGGACCCTGACCACAAACGCCCCAACGCGCCCCGCCTCTTCCTCCGGCAGTGTTTGGTCAATGTGCGCGTAGTCGACGAACAGCCCCACCGACTCCTGCAGCGACACGCCCTTGTAGTCCCACGTGCCAACCATTTCGAACGACCACTCCTCGGGCCCCACCCCGATCGGCCGAAGGCGCAGCCGGTCGCCTCTCTGCCACCCGAAGCGCTCCACCGCACCCGCGCCGACGATCGCCGCTCCGGGCGTGGCCAGAAACGCCTGGACGGTCTCGCTGTCCATGCGAACGTCGTAGGCGACCGGCAGGAAGCGTTCGAGGTCCACCGCGACAAGGAGCACACCGCCCTTGTAGTCCCGATAGGTTGAGTTGTGGTACGCAAGTGAGGCCACGTGCGCGACGCCCGGGACATCCTCCAACGCATGCAGGCTGGCCACGGGCAGATAGCCTGGAAACCCGCGTCCAATGACGTGGAGCAGGTCCGCCGGCACCGAGTCGATGCGATGTGCGATCCCGGAATCGACGCCTCTTAGAAGCCAGAGCAGAATGAACGCGACCGCGACGCTGCCCGTTGTGAGCGCCACGCGTAGCGGATCCCGCGCAAGACCCGCCCAGACAAGCCAGAGGTAGCGCATGCGCAAAGTGTCGGGAGGGATCGCGGGAAAGTCCAGTCCTGACACGGCGTTCGCGTGCCGACTGCGGTTGCAGCCTCACAGTTCGCGCCAGCGACTCCGACGCCCTTTAGGGTGCCTAGCGCCGATAGGCGCCTTCCTGTTGCAATCGCGGTCAGCGCGCCAGAGGGCGCGCAGGGAAGGCGGGATGCCTTCCTTCCGATGGCCCACCTTGTTCACGCACTAGCGCCTGAGGATGGCCAACCGAGAAGGGCGACGTATGCGTCGCCCTGTCCGGCAGACCGGTGGGCCGCCGCCAAGTCCGACAGACTGCTAGTGTGCCGTCCCACAAGCTCGTGGTACTTCGGGATGCCAAATGCAGGCACT
>VXSY01000109.1 GCA_009837725.1 Gammaproteobacteria bacterium
TCACGCCGCACACGAAGTTCAAGGCGGAGGTGTACGTGCTGACGAAGGAGGAGGGCGGGCGGCACACGCCGTTCTTCCAGGGGTACCGTCCGCAGTTCTACTTCCGGACGACGGACGTGACGGGGACGGTGGAGCTTCCGGCGGAGGTGGAGATGGTGATGCCGGGGGACAACGTGAACATGTCGGTGGGTCTGATCAGTCCGATTGCGATGGACGAGGGTCTCCGGTTTGCGATCCGCGAGGGCGGCCGCACGGTCGGCGCCGGCGTCGTGACGAGCATCACCCAGTAGAAGGAAGAGGCTGGAGTTTTCGGAGGCTTGTTCGGGGCTGGCACCTTGTTGGAGGAGGCGAGGTCATTGCCGGCGGGCGCTGTTGGAGTTGCGCCTTTGCGTTGGGACGGGCCCTTTGGGGGGAGGGCGTCTCGCCCTCCCACGCGCCGCAAGGCGCGCTTCCTTCCGGACTTGCGGGCGTGAAAAAAGTTTGGGGGTGGGGCATTGCCTCCCTCCAGAAGGTCCTCGCATCGCAGGGGCTGCCTTGTTAGGCCATTGCCGGCGGGCGCCGTTCGAGTGCGCCTTTGCGTTGGGACGGGCCCTTGGGGGGAGGGCGTCTCGCCCTCCCACGCGCCGCAAGGCGCGCTTCCTTCGGGACTTGCGGGGCGTGAAAAAAGTTGGGGATGGGGCATTGCCTAGCGGGGGAGCGGCGCGTATAGTTCGCCGTCCGCTTTTTTGGGGCGGGGGTTAGTGTGCCTCCGTCCTGCCTGCGCCCGCCGGGTTTCCGGCGATCGGGGGCAGGGAAACGCTTGGGTCTGACGGGCCTTGGGCGGCGTTCTTTGAAGGAAGGCCGTCGGGGCGCTGCCACCCGCAGCGAAACTGGCGGCTTCGGAACGGGAACCGGCATTGGGCACGGCAAGGATTGGAAAGGCAGAACGTGGCTGAGAACCAACGCATCCGCATTCGCTTGAAGGCGTTCGATCATCGGCTGATCGATGTCTCGGCTGAGGAGATCGTCGAGACCGTCAAGCGCACCGGCGCCCAGGTGCAGGGGCCCATTCCCCTGCCCACGCGCAAGGAGCGCTTTACCGTGCTGATTTCGCCGCACGTGGACAAGGATGCCCGTGACCAATACGAGATCCGCACCCACAAGCGCCTGCTCGACATCATCGAGCCGTCCGAGAAGACCGTGGATGCGCTGATGAAGCTTGATCTGGCAACCGGTGTCGAGGTGCGCATTAGCCTGAACTAGCACCCAACTCGCAAACGCCGCCTTCTTCAAGGCGGCGTTTTCTTTTGGGCTGGTAGGGCGGCAAGCAAAGCAGCAGTAGCCAACAACAAGACCAAGGACGAAACGAGAGAAGAGATGGCCATCGGGGTCGTAGGCAGAAAGAGCGGCATGACGCGGGTGTTCACGGAGGACGGCGAGTCCATCCCCGTGACCGTCATCCATGTCGAGCCCAACCGCGTGACGCAAGTGAAGACGGCGGCCAACGACGGCTATGACGCCGTGCAGGTCACCTGCGGCGAGGTGAAGGCGAGTCGGGTCAGCAAGCCCTTGGCGGGGCATTTCGCCAAGGCCGGCACCGAGGCCGGACGCGGGCTTTGGGAGTTCCGCACCGCCGAACCCCCCGGCGATGCACTCGCCCCCGGCGCGGAACTCGGCGTCGATCAGTTCGACACCGGCGAGAAGGTGGACGTGTTCGGCACCTCTCGCGGCAAGGGCTATGCCGGCGTCATCAAGCGCTGGAAGTTCCACAGCCAGGACAGCACCCACGGCAATTCGCTGTCGCACCGGGCGCCGGGCTCCATCGGCCAATGCCAAACCCCTGGGCGGGTGTTCAAGGGCAAGAAAATGTCGGGGCACATGGGCAATGCCCGGGTCACCGTGCAGAACCTCACGGTGGTGCGGGTGGATGCAGAGCGCAATCTGTTGCTCGTCAAGGGCGCCGTCCCCGGTCCGGCCGGGGCCGACGTCTGCGTCCGTCCCGCCGTCAAGGCATCCGAGGAGCGGCAATCGTGACGGTATCGGTGGCCACGACCGAAGGCGGGGTCGTCGAAGTGTCCGATGCCTTCGGCCGCGAATTCAACGAGCCCCTGGTGCATCAGGTGGTGGTTGCCTGGCTTGCCGGCGCCCGTGCCGGCACCCGTGCGCAGAAGAACCGTGCCGCGGTGCGCGGTGGCGGGCGCAAGCCTTGGCGGCAGAAGGGCACCAACCGGGCGCGCGCCGGCAGCATCCGCAGCCCGCTTTGGCGCGGCGGCGGTCGGGCCTTTGCGGCATCGCCGCAAGACCATTCGGTCAAGGTCAACCGCAAGATGTACCGAGGCGCCATCGCCTGCATCGTGTCCGAACTCATCCGCCAGAATCGCCTCCTCGTCTCCCCGCCCTTCGCCCTCGACGCTCCCCGTACCAAGTCTCTCCTCTCCCGTCTGGGCGAAGTGTTGCCCGCCGCCGGCGTCAACGGGAACGACGCTGGCGACGGCGATGACGGTGCTGCGACGCAATCCAAGGGCATGCCCGAACGCATCCTGATCGTCGCCGACGAGGTGGGCACGAATCTGCATCTATCCGCTCGCAACCTGCCGCACGTCGATGTGGTGGATGCGAGCGCGGCAGACCCGGTGAGCCTCGTCAGCCACGACCGCGTGCTGATCGACGAAGGGGCGCTCAAGAAGATGGAGGCGCGGCTGGCATGACCCCGGATCGGCTCTACACCGTGCTGGTCGAACCGCACATCTCCGAGAAGGCGTCCATCATGGGCGACGCGAGCAACCGCTATGCCTTCAAGGTTCGCACCGACGCCACCAAGGCGCAGATCCGCCGCGCCGTCGAGACGATCTTCGACGTGCGGGTCACGGACGTCACCACCCTCAACGTCAAGGGCAAGGTGAAGCGCAACTTCCGCGGCGGCGTGTCACGGTTCAAGTCCTGGAAGAAGGCGTACGTGCGCCTCGAAGAAGGCCAGGAAATCGACTTTACCGCGGTGGAGGGCTAGCGCGATGCCGGTCATCAAGGCAAAGCCAACCTCGCCGGGGCGCCGCTTCGTTGTCGGCGTGGTGCATCCGGACCTGCACAAGGGTTCGCCGTACAAGCCGCTCACCGAGAAGCAGGGCAAGACCGGCGGGCGCAACAACGGCGGCCGCATCACCACGCGGCACCGCGGCGGCGGCCACAAGCAGCACTACCGCAAGATCGACTTCAGGCGCAACAAGGACAGCATCAACGCGGTGGTCGAGCGGCTCGAGTACGATCCGAACCGCACCGCCAACATTGCCCTCTTGAAGTACACGGATGGCGAGCGGCGCTACATCATCGCCCCGCGCGGGGTTTCGGCGGGCGACCAGCTCGTCTCGGGCACCAGCGCACCCATACGCCCCGGCAATGCCATGCCGCTGCGCAACATGCCGGTGGGCAGCGTGATCCACTGCGTCGAGCTCAAGCCCGGCAAGGGAGCGCAGCTTGCGCGCAGCGCCGGCGCTTCCTGCCAACTGGTGGCCCGCGAAGGCGCCTACGCGACGCTGCGGCTGCGCTCCGGCGAGATGCGGCGGGTGTTCGCGGAGTGTCGGGCAACGCTTGGCGAGGTGGGCAACAGCGAACACAACCTGCGTTCGCTCGGCAAGGCCGGCGCGAGTCGCTGGCGCGGCATTCGGCCGACGGTGCGCGGGGTTGCCATGAACCCGGTGGACCATCCGCACGGCGGCGGCGAGGGCAAGTCGTCCGGCGGCCGGCATCCGGTGTCGCCCACCGGCGTGCCCACCAAGGGCTTCAAGACGCGCAAGAACAAGCGCACGGACAAACTCATCGTTCGCCGCCGTGGCGGCGGGCGTCGCTAGGGAGCGGGACAAGGACGATGCCGAGGTCGTTGCGCAAGGGGCCCTTCGTGGACCTTCACTTGATGAAGAAGGTGGGCGAGGCGGTGCAGAACAAGGACAGGCGGCCGATTCGCACCTGGTCCCGGCGGTCGATGATCGTGCCGGACATGGTGGGGCTGACCATTTCCGTCCACAACGGGCGCCAGCATGTGCCTCTGTACATCTCCGAGGACATGGTGGGGCACAAGCTCGGCGAGTTTGCCCCCACGCGCACCTATCGCGGCCATGCCGCCGACCGCAAGGCGCGGCGTTAGGCGAAAGGGCAGGCGGAGAGAGACGATGCAGGTTAGCGCCACGGCAAAGCGACTCAGGGTGTCGCCGCGCAAGCTCCGGCTGGTCGCGGATCAGATCCGCGGCAAGGCGGTGGAGGATGCGCTCAACATTCTGGTCTTCGACACCCAGAAGGGGGCGCCGCTGGTACGCAAGGTGCTCGAATCGGCCATTGCCAATGCGGAGAACAACGAAGGCGCCGACGTGGACGAGCTTTCCGTGTCGGAAATCTACGTCAACGAGGGCGTGACGATGAAGCGGCTCCGGCCCCGGGCACGGGGGCGCGCAGACCGCATCTTCAAGCGCACCGCCCACGTCACGGTCACCGTGTCGGACGGCTTCGACGGCTAACGGGGGAAAAGAGCGAGCACTCACCTTGAGTCCGGTTGAACCGGGGCGTTAAGGGGCAAGAGCGCGCGCGAAGGCGGAAATATGGGACAGAAAGTCAATCCAAACGGAATGCGGCTCGGCATCGTCAAGGAGCACAACTCCGTTTGGTATGCCGACAAGCAGGACTACTCGCGCTACCTCCTGAACGACCTCGAGGTGCGCGACTTCCTGCGCGAGCGCCTCTCGCAGGCGTCGGTGAGCAAGGTGGAGATCGAGCGTCCGGCGCAGACCGCTCGCATCACGGTTCACACCGCCCGTCCAGGCATCGTCATCGGCAAGAAGGGCGAAGACGTGGAACGGCTGCGGGTAAAGCTCTCGGCCATGATGGGCGTGCCGGTACACATCAACGTGGAAGAGATCCGCAAGCCGGAAACGGATGCCCTGCTGGTGGCGCAGAACGTCGCGCAGCAACTCGAACGCCGGGTGCAGTTTCGCCGCGCCATGCGGCGGGTGATCCAGAACGCCATGCGGCTCGGCGCCGAGGGCATCAAGGTGCGGGTGGCGGGTCGCCTGGGCGGTGCGGAGATTGCCCGCTCGGAAACCTACGCCGAAGGCAGGGTGCCGCTGCACACGCTGCGCGCCAACATCGACTACGCCACCGCCGAGGCGAAGACCACCTACGGCATCCTCGGCATCAAGGTGTGGATCTTCAAGGGCGAGGTGATCGGCAGCGGCGAGGAGGTGCGGCAGGCCTCCTGAAGAGGGAGCCCATAAGCCAAGTGCCTTAAGAGAAACGCGAGAGAGACGATGCTTCAGCCTAAAAGAACCCGCTACAGAAAGCAGCAGAAAGGCCGCAATCGAGGGCTTGCCAATCGCGGCAGCCGCGTCGCCTTCGGCGAGTTTGGCCTCAAGTCCCTCGGCCGTGGGCGCATGACGGCGCGGCAGATCGAGGCTGGCCGTCGCGCCATGGTGCGGCGCATCCGTCGCGGCGGCAAGATCTGGATTCGCGTTTTCCCCGACAAGCCCATTACCAAAAAGCCGCTCGAAGTTCGGCAGGGCAAGGGCAAGGGCGCGGTTGAATACTGGGTCGCGCAAATCCAGCCGGGGCGCGTGCTCTACGAGATGGAAGGCGTCAGCGAAGAGGATGCCCGCGCGGCGTTGGCGCTGGCGGCCGCGAAGCTGCCGTTCCGCACCGCCTTTGTCAGGCGGATGACGATGTGAGGCGGATGAAAGAAGCGAGAAGCCAGCGATGACCGCCGCGGAACTCAGAGAGAAGACGTTGCTTGAGCTCAAGGAGGAGCTCGTGCGCCTGCGCCGCGAACAGTTCAACCTGCGCATGCAGCGTGCCAGCGAGCAACTGCCGCAGACGCACCTGTTGCGGGAGACGAGGCGTGACATCGCCCGGGTCAACACCGTCATGCAGGAGAAGGCGCAGCAAGAGAGCGCCTTGGCTGAGGCGCCGCAAGAGACGCCAGAAGCCGAGGCAGGGACAGAGCAGGTGGAAGAGACGGTGACGGAAGAGCCGCAAGAGAACGCCGAGGAGAAGGCCGATGCCTGAAGCGGAAAGCCAACCCCCGCAAGCGCGCCCGCAGGGCGCGCAAGCGCCCCTCCGGCGCTCGCTGGTGGGCGTCGTCACCTCGAACAAGGCCGACAAGACCATCACCGTGCGCATCGAGCGGCGGGTCAAGCACCCTATCTACGGCAAGTTCATCCGCCGCTCCACGCGCCTGCACGCCCACGACGAGGCCAACTCGGCGAACGAGGGCGACGTGGTGACCATCGTCCAGAGCCGTCCCATCTCCAAGACCAAGAGCTGGGCGCTCGACAGCATCGTCGAGCGGGCCGCGCCGGAGGAGCCTGCAACCGTTGCTTTGGAGGAGCCTTCAGCCGCTCCTGCGAAGGAGCAGGTGGCGCCATGATCCAAACCGAGACCATGCTCGACATCGCCGACAACAGCGGTGCCCGCAGGGTGCAGTGCATCAAGGTGCTCGGCGGCTCGCACCGGCGCTATGCCGGCATCGGCGACGTCATCAAGGTGTCCGTGAAGGAAGCGGCGCCGCGCGGGCGGGTGCGCAAGGGCCAGGTGATGAACGCGGTGGTGGTGCGCACGCGCAAGGGTGTGCGGCGCACGGACGGCTCGCTGATCCGCTTCGACCAGAACGCGGCCGTGCTCCTGACGCAGCAGCTTCAGCCGGTGGGCACCCGCATCTTCGGCCCGGTCACGCGGGAACTGCGCACCGAGAACTTCATGCGCATCGTTTCGCTGGCGCCGGAAGTCTTGTAGGCAGCGGAGAAGAGCAAGATGCGCAAAATCCGCCGAGAGGACGAAGTGGTGGTGATCGCGGGGCGCGACCGCGGCGCGCGCGGCGAAGTTACCCGGGTGCTGCCGAACGGCAAGCTCATCGTCGCCGGCGTGAACGTGGTGTACAAGCACGTGCGCGCCAATCCGCAGCAGAACGAGGAAGGCGGCATTCAGACCCAGGAGGCGCCCATCGATCCCTCCAACGTCGCCATCTACAACCCGGACACGGAACGCGCCGACCGGGTGGGCATTCGCGTGGAGGACGGTGAGCGGGTGCGCTACTTCAAGTCGAGCGGCGAACGGGTGGACGAGTAGGTGAACGATTCGGTGAACGAAAACGCGACAGCCGAACGCAACCAGTTGCTGCGGCGATACGAGGCCGAGATTCGCCCGGAACTCATGCGCGAGTTCGGCTACGGCAGCCCCATGCAGGCGCCGAGGCTCGAGAAGGTGACGCTGAACATGGGCGTCGGTGACGCCGTGGGCGACCGCAAGGTGATGGACAGCGCGGCCCGCGACCTCTCCCTCATCGCCGGCCAGCGACCCATCGTCACTCGCGCGCGCCGCTCGGAGGCCGGCTTCAAGATTCGCGAGGGCTGGCCCATCGGCTGCAAGGTCACCTTGCGCCGGGCGCGCATGTACGAGTTCGTCGAGCGCCTGATCGGCATCGCCATCCCGAGGATGCGCGATTTCCGCGGCCTCAACCCCCGTGCCTTCGACGGGCGCGGCAACTTCTCGATGGGCATTGCGGAGCAGATCGTCTTCCCGGAGATCGACTACGACAGCATCGACCGCATCCGCGGCCTCGACATCACCGTGACCACCACGGCGCAAACGGACCAAGAGGGGCTCGCGCTCTTGCGCGGCTTCCGCTTTCCGTTTCGCACCTGAGGCCGAGCGTGACCAAGGCAACAACTTACGACAGCGACCACGGGCGACCACAAGGGTCGCCGAGCTGAGTCAAATCTAGGAACGTAAAGCAATGGCAAAGACCTGCATTCTTGAGCGCGAACGCAAGCGGGAGAAGACCGTCGCGAAGTACGAGGCCAAGCGGGCCGCGCTGAAGAAGATCATCGGCGACCGAAACGCGTCCGACGACGAGCGCTGGGACGCCCAGCTCGCCTTGCAGAAGCTGCCGCGCAACGCCAGCCCCGTGCGGCTGCAGCGTCGCTGCGGCGTCACCGGGCGACCGCGGGGCGTTTACCGCAAGTTCGGCCTCGGACGCACGAAGCTGCGCGAGGCGGCCATGCGCGGCGACGTGCCGGGCCTCGTCAAGGCCAGTTGGTAAGCGCGGGAGGCAAGAGCACGACATGAGCCTGCAAGATCCCATCGCCGACATGCTGACGCGCATCCGCAACGCGCAGTCGGCCCGTCATGGGCGGGTTTCGATGCCGACGTCGCGCCAGAAGGTGGCGATTTCCGAAGTGCTGCAAGATCAGGGCTACATCGCCTCGTTCCAGTCCGAGAAGGGCGTGGGGGCGAAGCTCATCATCGAGCTCAAGTATCACGAGGGCGAGCCGGTGATCGTCGAACTCAACCGCGTCAGCCGGCCGGGGCTGCGCATCTACAGCAAGTGCGACGAGCTGCCGAGCGTTCGGGGCGGCTTCGGCGTCGCCGTGGTGAGCACCAATCTCGGCGTGATGACGGATGCAGCAGCGCGCCGCGCCGGCGTCGGCGGCGAAGTCCTCTGCACGGTGTTTTAGCCATGTCTCGCGTTGCCAACAGTCCCGTGTCCGTGCCGAGCGGCGTCGAAGTGCAGCTCGGCACCGACAGCATCACCGTGAAAGGCTCCAAGGGCGCCCTTTCCATGCCCTTGCCGGGGCGCGTCAACGTGGCGCGCGAGGGCGAGGAGATCCGCTTCGCGCCGGCGGCAGGGGATCGCCAGTCACGGGCCTTGGCGGGCACGGTGCGCTCGCTCGTCAACAACATGGTCACCGGCGTCACCGAGGGCTTCGAGAAGCGGCTCGAGTTGCAGGGCGTGGGCTATCGCGCCCAGGCCCAGGGCAAGCGCCTCAATCTTCAGCTCGGCTTTTCGCATCCCATCGACTATCAGCCGCCGGATGGGGTTGCCATCACCACGCCAAGCCAGACCGAGGTGGTGGTGTCGGGCGTCGACAAGCAGCTTGTGGGGCAGGTGTCGGCGGAAATCCGCGCCTTTCGCCCGCCCGAGCCGTACAAGGGCAAGGGCGTGCGCTATGTCGGCGAGCGGGTGCGGCGCAAGGAAGGCAAGAAGAAGTAGGGGCCCGCGGCCTCGCCGAAACGAGGCCGCGAGCGGATGGGAGCAAGCAGGACGAATCCATGAGCGCGAGAACGAACAGTCGATTGCGCCGGGCACGCCGGACGCGGATGAAGATCCGCGAACTCGGTGCGCTGAGGCTGACGGTGCATCGCACGCCGCGGCACATGTATGCCCAGATCATCCGCGGCGGTGGCGGTCAGGGCGGCGACGAGCGCACGCCGGACCGTTCCGACCGGGTGGTGGCGTCGGCGTCCACGCTCGACAAGTCGCTGCGCGATGCGGCCACCGGCAACGTCGATGCGGCGGCCAAGGTGGGTCGCCTGATCGCCGAGCGGGCACTTGCCGCCGGCGTCGAGGCGGTGGCGTTCGACCGCGCTGGCTACAAGTATCACGGCCGCGTGCGAGCGCTTGCAGAGGCCGCGCGAGAAGGGGGACTGAGGTTCTGATATGGCCTACTCCGAGGAAATCAAGGAAGAGGGCCTCGTCGAGAAACTCGTCGAGGTCAATCGCGTCTCCAAGGTGGTCAAGGGCGGGCGGCAGTTCGGTTTCACCGCGCTGACCGTGGTTGGCGATGCCAACGGACGGGTCGGCTTCGGCCGCGGTCGCGCCAAGGAAGTGCCGGTGGCCATCGAGAAGGCCATGGAGGCGGCGCGCCGCAACATGGTGGACGTGGAACTCAACGGCGACACGCTGTGGTATCCCATCACCCGCCGCCACGGCGCTTCCACCATCTTCATGCGGCCGGCTTCGGAAGGCACCGGCGTCATCGCCGGGGACAGCATGAGGGCCGTGCTCGAAGCGGCGGGCGTGCGCAATGTGCTGGCGAAGTGCTACGGTTCCACCACTGCCGTGAACGTGGTGCGCGCCACCTTCAACGCGCTCACCACCATGCAGTCGCCGGACGCCATCGCGGCACGGCGCGGCAAGACGGTGGAGGAACTGCTGGCGGCGCTGCCGAATGGCGGTGGCGAGGACAAGGCGGACGAAGGCGCCGGCGAGGTCGCGGCGGACGCCGCCGACGAGGCGGATGCACTGGCGGCGGCGCTGGCACCGGCCGAGAGTGAAGCCGCGGCAGAGGCCCCGTCCGACGAAGTTGTGGCAGAGGCCCCGTCGGACGAAGTTGCGGCAGAGGCGCCGTCTGGTGATGAAACCGCGGCGGAACCTTCGTCTGGCGATGAAGCTGGCGCCGCAGACGCTCCGGACGCTCCGGAAGCGCAGTAGAGAGGCGCGAGAGATCGATCATGTCCGAAGCAAACACATCGAACGGCACCGTAAAGGTGCGCCTGGTGAAGTCGCCGCACGGCCGGCTGCGCAAGCACCGCGCCTGCGTCGAGGGCCTGGGGCTGCGCCGCATCGGCTCGTCCCGCGTGCTCGAAGACACTCCCGCGGTGCGCGGGATGATCCGCAAGATCGACTATCTGCTCGAAGTGGAGCCTTCAGCCGGGGAAGCGAACCCATGAGACTCAACGAACTGAAGCCCGCCGCCGGCAGCAAGCGGCCGAAAAAGCGCGTCGGGCGGGGTATCAGCGCGGGCCAGGGCAAGACGGCGGGGCGCGGCCACAAGGGGCAGAAGTCCCGCTCCGGCGGCAACGTGCGGCCCGGCTTCGAGGGTGGCCAGTTGCCCTTGCAGCAGCGGCTGCCGAAATTCGGCTTCAACTCCCGCATCGGTGCCCGCACCGCCGAAGTGCGCCTCGGTGAACTGGCGCGAGTGGAGGGCGAGACCATCGACCTCAAGGCACTGCAGGGCGCTGGCGTTGTGGCCAAGCGCTGCACCCGGGCGCGCATCTTCCTTTCCGGCGAAATCTCCCGCGCCGTGAACGTCTATGGGCTCGGCGTCAGCCGTGGCGCCAAGGCGGCCATCGAGGCGGCAGGAGGGAGCGTTGAACCAGGGCAGCGTCCGCCGGACGCAGATGCGCAAGAAGCTCCGGGCAATGCGCCGGCGGGGGAGCCTGGCTCTGAGGAGAGCGTTGGCTGATGCGCCCCTCGGGACCATCGCTGGCAGGCACGCAGGCCGGGCTCTCGGAGCTCCGGGGGCGTCTCCTGTTCGTGCTGTTTGCCCTCCTCGTGTACCGGGTGGGCACGCACATACCCGTGCCCGGCATCAATCCCGAGCAACTGCGCAACCTCTTCGACGCCCAGCAGGGCGGCATTCTCGATCTCTTCAACATGTTCTCCGGCGGCGCGCTCGAGCGGATGAGCATCCTCGCGCTCGGCGTCATGCCCTACATCACGTCGAGCATCATCATGAACCTCTTGACGGCGATGTATCCGACGCTCAACCAACTGCGCAAGGAAGGCGAGGCGGGGCGGCGCAAGATCACCCAATACACGCGCTACGGCACGCTGCTGATCGCCCTCATCCAGGGCACGGCGCTGACCGGTACGCTGGCGGCGCAGGGGCTCGCGTTCTCGCCGGGCATCTCGTTCTACGTGGTGGCCATCGTCACGCTCGTGACCGGCGCGCTGTTCATGATGTGGCTCGGCGAGCAGATCACCGAGCGCGGCGTCGGCAACGGCATTTCGCTGCTCATCTTCTCCGGCATCGTGTCGGGCTTCCCCGGCGCGGTGGGGCAGTCTTTTGAGGCGGCGCGGCAGGGCGACATCAACATCATTGCCCTCTTGGCGGTGGCGCTCGTCGGCATCCTCATCGTCGCCTTCGTGGTGTTCATCGAGCGCGGCGAGCGGCGCATTCCGGTCAACTACGCCAAGCGCCAGCAAGGGCGCCGAGTGTTCCAGGGGCAGAGCAGCCATCTGCCGCTGAAGATCAACATGGCCGGAGTGATTCCGGCCATCTTCGCCTCCAGCCTGCTGCTGGCGCCCGCCTCCATCGCGCAGTGGTTCGGTCAGGCGCCGGGCATGACCTGGCTGCAGGATGTCGCGCTGGAACTTTCGCCGGGACGGCCCCTCTACATCCTGCTGTTCGCGGCCGGCATCGTCTTCTTCAGCTTCTTCTACACGGCGCTGCAGTTCGATTCGCGGGACATGGCGGACAACCTGAAACGGCAGGGAGCGTATGTGCCGGGCATCCGGCCGGGGCGCAACACCGCCAACCACTTCGACAACGTGATCACGCGGCTGACCCTGTTCGGCTCGCTCTACGTCACCGCCGTGTGCCTGCTGCCGGAGCTGATGATCGTGTTCTTCAACGTCACCTTCCAGCTCGGCGGCACGGCGCTCTTGATCGTGGTGGTGGTGTCGATGGACTTCATGCGCCAGGTGCAGGCGCATCTGATGTCGAGCCAGTACGCCAAGCTGATGGAGAAGTCGAACCTCAAGAACTACAGCCGCGGCGGCGGCCGCCTGGCGCCGCGTCGAGGCGGTCGCTAGACGCCGGACGCTACGGACGAAGACGGGAAGAGAGCAGATGAAAGTCAGGGCATCGGTGAGAAAGATGTGCCGCAACTGCAAGATCGTGCGGCGCCGCGGCGTCGTGCGCGTGATCTGCAGCGCGGAACCCCGGCACAAGCAGCGCCAAGGTTAGACGGCGCTAGGCGAAAGAGGGCTTGAGACATGGCACGGATCGCAGGCATCAAGCGCGCCCTGGCGGGCGCGTTGGAAGTTCTCGCTGACGCGAGAACTTCTGCAGGAATTGGTGGGGGTTAGACATGGCACGGATCGCAGGTATCAATGTTCCAGATAACAAGCACGCCGGCGTTGCGCTGACGTACATCTTCGGCATCGGTCGATCGTCGGCGCAGCGCATCTGCAGCGCCGCTGGCGTGGACGCGAACGTCAAGATCATGGACTTGGGCGAGGATCGGCTCGATGCCATCCGCGCCGAAGTGGCGCGGAGCACCGTGGAAGGAGACTTGCGGCGCGAGGTTTCCATGAACGTCAAGCGGCTGATGGACCTCGGCTGCTATCGCGGCATGAGGCATCGGCGCGGGCTGCCGGTTCACGGCCAGCGCACGCGCACCAACGCGCGCACCCGCAAGGGCGTGAAGCGACCGATCCGCAAGTAACGCTGCGGCAAAAGAGACGAGCACAAAGGCAAGCAAGGCAAGGACGGCAAAGAGATGGCGGACGCACCGGCGCGCAGGCGCGGCAGGCGGGTGGTCACCGACGGGGTGGCGCACGTGCATGCCTCGTTCAACAACACGATCATCACCATCACGGACCGGCAGGGCAACACGCTCGGCTGGGCCACGGCCGGCGGTTCCGGCTATCGCGGCTCGCGCAAGAGCACGCCCTTCGCGGCGCAGGTGGCGGCGGAGCGGGCCGCCACCAACGTCATCGACCTGCACGGCATGAAGAGCGTGGACGTGCTGGTGAAAGGGCCGGGGCCCGGGCGCGAGTCGGCGGTGCGGGCCATGAATGCGGCGGGCCTCAAGATCAACAGCATTTCGGACGTGACGCCGATCCCGCACAACGGGTGTCGGCCGCCGAAACGACGGAGGGTGTAAGGCAGTGGGACGATATCTCGGGCCGAAGCTCAAGCTCTCCCGGCGAGAGGGCACGGACCTGTTGCTGAAGAGCGGCGTCACTCCCATCGACGCGAAGTGCCGCGCGGACGCCATTCCCGGGCAGCACGGCGCCAGGCGCCAGCGACTTTCGGACTACGCGGTGCAGCTTCGCGAGAAGCAGAAGGTGCGGCGCTTCTACGGCGTGCTCGAACGGCAGTTCCGCAACTACTACCGCAAGGCCGATCGGCAGAAGGGCGCCACCGGTGGGAACCTCTTGCGGATGCTTGAGCGGCGCCTCGACAACGTGGTGTATCGCATGGGCTTCGGCTGCACCCGCGCCGAGGCGCGGCAGCTTGTGTCGCACAAGGCCATCGAAGTGAACGGCGCTGCGGTGAACGTGGCGTCCTATCTCGTCAGCCCCGAGGACGTCGTGGCGGTGCGGGAGGCCAAGCGCGGACAGATGCGCATCAAGCAGGCGCTCGAGCTCGCCGGACAGCGTCCGGCGGTGGAGTGGGTGCAGGTGGATGCCGATGCCATGACGGGCATCTATCAGCGCCATCCGGATCGCAGCGAACTGCCGCCGGAGATCAACGAGAACCTCATCGTCGAGTTCTACTCGAAGTAGCCGAAGCGGCAGCCGCCGGGCAGTGCGGCTGACCCAAGGTGTGGCGACACCTGCCGGGCAATGAGCTTAAGCAACGCAAGCAACGTGTTCGCGTCAGTCAACGGAGAAAACCCTGTGTCACAGTCGGCAAGCGAATTCCTCACACCAAGGCGCATCGACGTGCAGGAGATGAGCCCCACGAGGGCCCGGGTAACGCTCGAGCCGCTAGAGCGAGGCTTCGGCCATACGCTCGGCAACACCCTGCGGCGCATCCTGCTCTCCTCCATGCCGGGTTGCGCCATCACCGAGGTGCAGATCGATGGGGTGGAGCACGAGTACACCGCGATCGAGGGGGTGCAGGAGGATGTCGTGGACATCCTGCTCAACCTCAAGGGCATCGCCGTGCGGCTGCATCAGGGCGAGGAGACGCGCATCACGCTGAACCGGGATGGCGCAGGTGTGGTTACCGCCGGCGACTTTCAGCTCACGGCGGATGTGGAGATCGCCAATCCCGACCATCTCATCTGCACGCTGAACGAGAACGGCAAGATTCGCATGGAGGCGAAGGTCACGCGCGGACGCGGCTATCAACCGGTGGAATACACCGGGCCGTCGGACGATGAGGTGGCGGTGGAGGAAACCACCAGCATCGGCGTTTTGCGGCTCGACGCCAGCTACAGCCCGATGCGACGGGTGGCCTACGACGTGGAAAGCGCCCGCGTGGAGCAGCGCACCGACCTCGACAAGCTGGTGCTCGACATCGAGTCGAACGGCACCATCGATCCCGAGGAGGCGATCCGTCGTGCTGCCACCATCCTGCAGCAGCAGCTTGCGGTGTTCGTGGATCTCGAGAGCCACGGCGAGTCGGCTTCGGAGTCGAAGGAGGATCAGGTCGATCCCATCCTGCTTCGCCCCGTGGACGATCTCGAACTTACGGTGCGTTCTGCCAACTGCCTGAAAGCGGAGCACATCTACTACATCGGCGACCTCATCCAGCGCACCGAGAACGACCTCTTGAAGACGCCGAATCTCGGCAAGAAGTCGCTCACGGAGATCAAGGATGTGCTCGCCTCCAGGGGCCTCGCCCTCGGCATGAGGCTGGAGAAATGGCCGCCGCCGGGTTTGCGGACGGCATAGCGCCCATCAGGCGCAGCTCTTTACGGCAAGCGACGGCAGCGACGACAAGCGGGAAGCAGGCACGATGAGACACAAGAAGAGCGGCAAGCACTTGGGCCGCACGAGTTCCCACCGCAAGGCCATGTTCTCGAACATGACCGCGTCGCTGATCGAGCACGAGATCATCAAGACCACCTTGCCCAAGGCCAAGGAACTGCGGCGCGTGGCCGAACCCCTCATCACCCTCGCCAAGACCGACAGCGTAGCCAACCGGCGCCTGGCCTTCGATCGCCTGCGCAACAAGGCGGCGGTGGGCAAGCTCTTCACGGAACTCGGCCCCCGCTTCGAGGACCGCCCGGGTGGCTACACCCGCATCCTCAAGGCCGGCCACCGCCACGGTGACGCCGCCCCCATCGCCTACATCGAACTCGTCGGCCGCGAACTCCCGGAAGACGATTTCGACGACGAGGACGAGAACGAAGACGACGACGAAGAGTAGCGTCTAAAGCAAGACGCTCCCTCGTAGGGAAGGCGCGCCCTGCCTTCCAGCATGTAGATTCCCCAAGGTTTGGGCTCGAAGTCGAGTCCATACCAACGTGCCGGCTGGATGGCGCAGTGGGAAGTGCGCTTCGGAGTTCCCACCCCGCTGGGGACGCCCGAGTCGCTGACGCGGAAGGAACTGACGCCGGCCACGCACCGCGACGGCGACCT
>VXSY01000027.1:0-2204 GCA_009837725.1 Gammaproteobacteria bacterium
GGCACCATCCCATTATCCCACGAGGCAGACTTTGTTCAGAGCTTCCCTAGCTCGCGACGCGTGGCTTGCCACAGCGGCTCAGCGGTCCCCCGCAGCTTTGTCGCGTGCAGTGCGTTGGGCCGTGGAGTGGTCTGAGGCGCCCTACCCCCTGTTCCGGCGTCTCGCCTTCTTCGCGGCAGCACAGGACGATGTGGTCCCAGCCGGCCACGCGCTCGACTGGCTGCTTGCCGACGGACACTGGTGGCTGTGGTCGGTGGAAACCCAGCGAGAGACCACGCGGCTGCTCGTTGCGCTGGTGCCGCGCCTAGATGAAGCGCAGCTCATTAGGCTGGAACGCGCGGTCCTCGCCGGTCCTCCACGCAAGATGTTCAAAGTCGACATTGAGCCCGAGCGCTGGACTCGGGTAGTGGACCGCGGAACCTGGCTACGCTTGGCCAAGGTTGTCGAGGCGGGCGCCAGCTTGGGTTCTAGCGCTGCAGAACGGCTGGCGCAGCTGTCCGTCCGGTATCCCGAGTGGGAGCCAGCAGCCGATCAGCGCGATGAGTTTCCTATCTGGATGGGCGAGGCGGACGAATGGCGCAACTTCGTCGCCTCGCCGCGTCGGCGGCGCGAGCTCTGCGAGTGGCTCAGGCAACAACCCACCGCAGATCCCTGGCGTGAAGACGATTGGAAGCAACGCTGCCGAGACAACTTCGCCACTACCGCCTGTGCCCTTTACGCCTTGGCCGAAGAGGCTGTCTGGCCGACGGATCGCTGGGGCGAGGCCATTCATGCCTGGTCAGAGGAAAGGCACCTGAGACGTTCCTGGCGCTACATGGCGCCATCATTGACCGTCGCCCCAGACGATGTCCTGCAACCGCTTGGCCACGATGTGAGTTCGTGGCTGCGAGCGATTGCGAGGGCTTTCGAAGGGCACGACGAACAGTTCTTCACCCTGGCTCGCCGGGTCCTGACCCTGGACCATCAGGACGGGCTTGACACCGACGAACCCGTCACCCGCGCGATCAATCACCCTGTGGGGCACGTCACGGAGGCGTTGCTGCGCTGGTGGTATCGGCGCTCCCTGGAGGATGGGCAAGGCCTGCCGGAATGTGTCAAGGCCACTTTCACCGACCTCTGTGACATCCGGGTGGGTTCATTCCAGCATGGCCGAGTGATGCTGGCCGCCAATGTCATCGCGCTGTTCCGCGTGGATCCGGATTGGGCGATGAAGAACCTGTTGCCTCTCTTCGACTGGCAATGCTGCCAGCCCGAAGCCCGAGCGGCCTGGGAGGGCTTCCTTTGGTCGCCGCGGTTGTACCGCCCGTTGATGGAAGCGCTCAAGCCAGCTTTCCTCGAAACTGCGAAACACTACGCCCATTTGGGTGCGCACGGTCGGCAGTACGCATCGCTGCTGACCCTCGCTGCCCTCGACCGGGGCGACACGTTCACCAATGCCGAGTTGGAGCTTGCTACCAGATCACTGCCTCCGGATGGCTTGCAGCATGCATCGTCAACCTTGGTCAGGGCGCTCGAAGGGGTGCCCGATCAACGTACCGACTACTGGAGGAACCGAGTCGTCCCGTATCTACACGCCATCTGGCCCAAGGCGACAGAGAGCCTCTCGCCCGCCATCGCAGAGAGCCTAGGGCTGCTGTGCATAGCGGCACAGGAGCAGTTCCCCGAAGCAATGGAGCGGCTCCGATCGTGGCTGCAACCGCTAGCTCACCCGAACCAGCTTGTACATCGGCTTCATCGCGCTGACCTTTGCACCGAGTTCCCGCAACACGCTTTGGACTTTCTTAGCTTGGTGGTTGGCAACCAGACGCAATGGCCACCACTTGACCTCCGCGCTTGCTTGGAGGCCATCCTCGCATCGGAGCCGGACCTCGCTACGGACCCGCGCCACGAACGCCTTGAGGAGCATTTGCGCAGGCACGGACATTGACGTGACCAGCCGTAAGCACCTCTCCCCCTAACTGGACAACTGCGAGTAAGTCTTGTTAAATCAGTTTGTTGGATTCAGTCTGCCTCGGACAAGCCCGACCCCTACATGGCCCGTCGTCGCTGAAATGGGTTGGAGCGGCGGAGCTGGCGTTCGTGGAAGCGGTCCGGGGAGAGGAGTTGGAGCATCTCGGTGTCGGCGGGGGCGACTTCGCCGACGATTTGGCTGGCGATGCACTCGGCGGCAAAAGGTGCCGTGACAGTGCCGTGCGAGCCGTGCC
>VXSY01000027.1:2214-15569 GCA_009837725.1 Gammaproteobacteria bacterium
ACCAGACGCCCTGTTGGGTTGCGTCGTGGCCGACGATGGGAAGGCGATCGGATGTGACCGCCCGGATGCCGCGAAAGCTGGCGATGGCGGCACCCGGCGCCGTGTTGGTCCAATCGGCAAGGCGCTTGGCGTTGGCGAGTTCGGCATCGCCGGCAGGCCACCGGCGGTACTCGTAGGTTGCGCCAACCCAAAGGCCATTGGCGCCCGGCACCAACGAGCCGCGGCCCACGAGCGGCAGCGTGGGCATGTGGGGAACGTGGAAGAGGTCCATCTGGCCGCCGATGCCGGTTAGCTCCATATACCCGAACTCGCCCGGGTCCGCCCCGGTGGCCCGCACTGTCGGTACACCGTTGTCGGGCACCTGGCGCAGTTCAATGCGTGGGTGTTCGAGCAATGCGTGCACGCACTCGCCGGCGTTCACTGTGAGCGCTGAGGGAGTGTGCAGCGCCACATCAGGTACGGGCGTGTCGGCGAGCCTCGACGCCTTTTCCGTTGACACAAGGCGCACCCAACCCTTCGGCATGGCGTCGGCAACTCGGCGCAGCCTTTCGGCGTTGGCGTTGGCCCCGGCCACTTGCAGCACGCCGGTTTGGCGAGTTCCGCGCAGCACCTTCAACCGCTCGGACGAATAGGCGAACGCCTGTGCCCGGAGTCGCGCTTCTGTAGAGGCGCCAGCGAGGAATCGTCCATGCAGCACCGCCGCGGGAACGCCTGACGCGCCGGGGGCGATGCCGGCGGGGTCCACCAGTGCTACCTGCACACCCTTTTCCGCCAACGCTCGCGCCGCGCCCGCGCCGGCGAGGCCAGCGCCGAGTACGTTGACGCGCTCGGGTGCGGCAAACGCAATGCCGGAGCCGCGAAACACTGCGGCGGTGGAATGTCGCTTGTGCGGGCGCTGATCGACGCGTCGGGTCTCGAATCCCGCCGCCTCAAGATCGCGCCGTACCTGCCCGGCTGCCGTGAAGGTGGTGACCGTGGCGCCAGCCCCTGAACTCCGCGCCATGCTGCTGAAGAGTTCGGCGCGCCACATGGCAGGGTTGCGGCTCGGGGCGAACCCATCGAGAAACCAGGCATCGACGCCGCATCGCTGCTGGTGGGCGAAGTCTTGGAGTCCCCGTGCCGCATCGCCATGCCAGACCGAGAGCTGGATTCGGCCGCCAGCAAAGTGGCGTCGATGCCAGCCGGCCAACGCCGGCGGCCAAGCATCGAGCAGTAGGGCGGCTAGCGGGTAGTCGCGCCGCCATTCTGCCAGCGCCTTCCTAGCGTCGTCGCGACGCAAGGGATGGCGCTCGAAGGAAACGAAATGCAGGCGATGAGCCTTGGCGACAGCGGCGGTGACGAGGAAGTTGAGACCGGTGCCGAAGCCAAGCTCTGCCACGGTGAAGAGCTCCGCCCCGCGGGCCCGCGTTTCGATGGCCGCCGGGCCGAGGAAGACTCGGAGCGTCTCCATAGGACCGTCCGCATCGAAGTAGATGTCCTCGAAGACGGGGGAGACGGGCCGGCCACCATCGAATCGGACGGCAGCAGGTTCAATGGCGAGAGTTTCGGGTTCCGCTGCGTCTGCCCCAGAGCCCGCCATCGGCTAGCCAGCAGATGTGCCGATTTCCACCCCGCGGCTCGGCTCCTGCAGCCACTCGCTCCAAGAACCCGGATACAGCGCGGGTTCCTCGTGTCCGGCCAGGATCATGGCGAGAATGTTGTGGGTGGCGGTGACGCCGGAGCCGCAGTAGCTCACCACATCCGCTTCGGCAAGGGAGGCGAAGCGGTCGCCATCGCGACGAAACCTGCCGCGTTCGTCGAGGTTCTCCGAACAGGGGAACGAAAGCGCGCCTGGGATGTGGCCGGCCACAGGATCGATGGGTTCTGTGGTGCCGTCAAAGCGCTCCGACGCGCGGGCGTCGATGAGCGTGAAGTCGCGGCTGCGAACAATGGCGTCAGCCTCGACCACTCTCGTCAGCGCGGGGCGGGCAGCGAAGTCTGTTTCCTGCGGCTCTGGCGCCGTGCAGGACAGTTCGCCGCCAT
Source organism: Gammaproteobacteria bacterium (assembly GCA_009837725.1). Classification (GTDB taxonomy): domain Bacteria; phylum Pseudomonadota; class Gammaproteobacteria; order Pseudomonadales; family Azotimanducaceae; genus VXYL01. The sequence continues at coordinate 4,237 of VXSY01000027.1, forward strand.
GCTCCTTCCATGCCGTGATGCCACCATCGAGCACGGCCACCACAGAATGCCCCAGCCAGCGTGCCAGCCACCAGAAGCGGCAGGCGAACATGCCCCCGGCGTCGTCGTAGGCAATGAGCTGGGAGTCTGCCGTCACTCCCCAGGCGCGGAACCGGGCCACCAGTTGGTCGCGTTCGGGCAGCGGATGGCGGCCTCGGACGCCGGGCTGCGCCGCCAGATCGTGGTCGAGGTCCGCGAACCGAGCGCCCGGAATGTGTCCGCCGGCATAGGCGGCGACCCCGTATTCGGCGTCGGTGAGGGAGTGGCGGCAGTCGAAGCAGATCCAGCGCGGATCGCCAGCATGCATCGCCAGCGTTCGAGCATCGATGAGTGTGCCGGACATGCGACGATGTTAACGCTTGTCTTCCCTCCTTAAGGCCCGGCTGCTTAAGGCCCGGCCGCGGCGGAAGCGCGGCAGGATGCCCCCTACGACGCGCGATGTTTCAGGGCGGAAATGCCGGCTTTCAAATGGATACGCATTTTCGGGCAAGCGTTCTTGCAATTCGCCTTGCACCTGTGACAATGCGGTTTGGATTCGGGCAATCGCCCGGCGAGACGACGGCAGAATCAAGGCGCTCGGCGAACGCGCCAAACCAAGGGGAGAATCGGACTTGAACGTGCTCGACTGGTGGTACGGTGCCATCGGCTTGTCCATTCCGGCGGCCATCCTGTTCACCTTGGCGATGACGCACGTGACCATCGTCGCGGTCACCGTCTATCTGCACCGGTGTTCTGCGCATCGGGCGGTGGACTTGCACCCCGCCTTGCAGGTCTTCTTTCGAGCGTGGCTGTGGCTCACCACCGGGATGGTCACCAAGGAATGGACGGCCATCCACCGCAAGCACCACGCCACCTGCGAGACCGACGACGACCCGCACAGTCCGCAGATCAGCGGCCTTGGCGAGATCCTGTTCAAGGGCACCGAGTACTACCGCGCCGCCAACACCCCCGAGACGCTGGCGAAGTATGGCAAGGGCACGCCCGACGACTGGCTCGAGCGCAACGTCTTCGGCCGTTTCAGCACCACCGGCGTCGTGCTCATGCTGCTGCTCGACATGGTGCTGTTCGGCACCGTGGGCATCGTCGTCTGGGCCGTGCAGATGATGTGGATTCCGTTCTTCGGCGCCGGGGTGATCAACGGCGTCGGCCACTACGTCGGCTATCGCAATTTCGAGTGTCCGGATGCGGCGCGCAACATCGTTCCGTGGGGGCTCGTCATCGGCGGTGAGGAACTGCACAACAATCACCACACCTATCCCAATTCGGCGCGCTTCTCCGCGAAGCCGTGGGAGATCGACCTCGGCTGGATGTACATCAAGCTCTTCGCCATGCTGCGCCTGGCCAAGCCCCTATACACGGGGCCGGTGGCGATGCGTGTCGCCGGCAAATCGCACATCGATATGGACACCGTTTGGGCAGCCGTCAACGACCGTGCCCGCATCATGGCGCGCTACGCCGAGACGGTGGTGAAGCCGCTCGCGGAAGTGGAGATCGGCCGCGGCGACGCGGCTGCGCGCCGGATGGTGCGACGCGCCCGCAACGTGCTCTGTCGCGCCGAACGGATCATCCGCGACCGGGACCGTCGCGACATCGACGCCATCACCGAGTCGAGCGCGGTGCTGAAGACGATCTACGAAAAGCGGCTCGAACTCACGGAACTGTGGAACCGCCGCAACGGCGAGGAACTGCTGCATGGGTTCGGCAAGTGGTGCTCCGAGGCGGAGGCCACTGGCATCAAGGCGCTGCGGGACTTCGTCGTCTACCTGCGTTCCTACTCGGTGCCGGTGCGGGCCTAGGCGCGCCATTCCCGCTCCCACTCTCTGCAGGGAGCGTCACATGCGCTCCACGGTCTCGATGCCGAGCAGGCCCAGCCCCGTGCGGATGCCGTCCGCCGTGCTCCGGCACAGCAGCAGCCGTGAATTGTGCGTCGGGCCTTCCTCCAGCACCGGACAGTTCTCGTAGAAGCGCATGAAGGCGGAGGCGAGATCGTAGAGCCAGGCGCAGAGGAAGTGCGGCATGGCCTGGGCGGCCACCTGCTCGAGCGTTTCCTGCCGGCGGGCAAGCGTCAGCGCCAGCATGTGTTCTTCGGGCGTATCGATGGTGGGCATGCCCGTCAGGGACTCGGCGTCTACACCGCCGCGACGGAACAGGCTTTGGATGCGGGCATAGGCGTATTGCAGGTAAGGCGCGGTATTGCCGTCGAAGGACAGCATGGCCTGCCAGTCGAACACGTAGTCGCTGGTGCGGTTCTTCGATAGATCGGCGTACTTGACGGCGCCGATGCCCACCACTCTTGCCACCCGGGCCTGCTCGTCTGCCCCCAGGTGCGGGCTCTTCTCCGCCACCACCTCGCGTGCCCGATCGATGGCCTCCGTCAGGAGATCCGTGAGGCGCATGACGTTGCCGTCTCTGGTCGCGAAGGGGCGTCCGCCTGGGCCTTGCATCACTCCGAATGGATGGTGTTCGAGCGACGCGCTGCCATCGTAGCCAGCCTCCTTGCACACGGCGAACAGTTGCCGGAAGTGCAGGGCCTGGCGGGCGTCCACGACATAGAGCACGCGATCCGCCGCGAGCTCGCGCACGCGGTAGCGAACCGCGGCAAGGTCGGTGGAGTGATAGAGGTAGCCGCCGTCGGATTTGCGCACGATCACCGGCGTGATCTTGCCGTCCCGCCCCCGGAACTCGTCGAGAAAGACACACAGCGCCCCAGCATCCTCGGTAAGGAGTCCCGCTTCGCTCAGCTCCTCCACCACGGTATCGAGGTCGTCGTTGTACGCGCTCTCGCCGCGCACGTCCCGAGGGGTCAGGCTCACCCCCAGCAGGTCATACACTTCCTGACAGTGCGACATGGAGATGTCGATGTAGCGCTGCCAGATGGCGCCCATCTCGTCGTCGCCCTGCTGCAGACGCACCACCACGTCGCGGGCACGCTCGGCGAACGACTCGTCTTCCGCGAAGCGCCGCCTCGCCTCCTGGTAGAAGCGTTCCAGATCCTTGAGTTCCTCGCGACCGGGATCGCCGGCGCGTTCCACGTCGCCGAGATGCGCCACCAACATGCCGAAGCCGGTGCCCCAGTCGCCGACATGGTTCTGGCGCACGACTTCGTAGCCAAGCGCTTCCAGAGTGCGCGCAAGGGCATCGCCAATGATCGTGCTGCGAAGGTGGCCGACGTGCATCTCCTTGGCGAGGTTGGGATGCGAATAGTCGATGACGATGCGCTGGCCGGCGCCGGTTCGCTCTATGCCTGTGTCTTGCGCAAGAACCTCGCCCAGGAACGTGTCAGCCAGCGTGAGGCTGATGAAACCGGGCCCGGTAACCGCGCAGGTGGCAATGTCGTCCAGGGCCATCGCGTCCACGGTGCGCTGCGCTAGCTCCCGGGGGTTGGCCTTCATGCGCTTCGCGGCGCCGAGGGCGCCGTTGGCTTGGTAGTCGCCGAACTCCGGGCGCGTGGCTGGCCCGACGATGGCCGCGGTTCCGGGCGGGCAGCCGGCGGCTTCGAGTGCCGCCTCGGCCTTGGTGTTCAGTAAGTCGCGGACGTTCACGGGTCAGTCCCCAGTGACATCCTCCGCCTGCCAGCCCTTGGGGCTATCCACCGCCACGAAGCTGACGTTCTGGCCATCCCGCAAGCCCGGCCGGCGATCGCCCCCGGCCGCCCGGATGGAACGATAGTGGACGAAGATCTCGCCACCTGAGTCGCGGATGATGAAGCCGAAACCCTTGCTGCGATTGAACCACTTGACGGTGCCGGTCTCGCGCTCTGCATCGGGCGGGATAGCCGGTGAGAAGGACCTGCGTCGGCCTGGTTCGGAGCGGTTACGGGCGGTGGTGGCTTCTGCCGCAGCGGGTGCGGCGCGGGCATGGAACCGCACCGCCACCAAGCCGGTAGCACCGGCAGCGAGCCAGACAAGGACAAGCAGTGTAAGGACATTGCCGACCAGAAATGTCGCGTAAATGGCGGTGACGACGGCGGCAAACAGCGCCCCGACGACGAGGGCAACGAGAGTAGGTTTCATGGCGGTGAATCGCGCAACGCAAAGGCGGCGCATCATACTCCCAACTAGTGTGCCGTCCCATTAATTCGACCTACTTCGGGATGCCCCGTCCTCGTCCCGATCGATCTTTCGGGGGGCAGGCGTGGGCGGTGCATCCTCTTTTTTCCGACATCGCCGCGCCAGCCAACGAGCAGCGGGAAACGTGACGTTTTTCCGGGACGCGACACGAGAAGCCAGCGCGCCCGCCAGACCACGTCGGTGCCCGTTGCTACTCCACGCGGCGGGCGTTCTGCACCACGATGTGGGTGACGGGCACGTCGGCCATGCCGCCCCGAGTGCCGGTGTCGGTGAGCTCAATGTCCTCCGCCACGTCGAAGCCGGCTACCAGTTGGCCGAACACCGTATAGCCGGGTGCTTCCGCAGTGGCGTCGAGGTGCTGGTTGTCGAATAGGTTGATGTAGAACTGGGAGCCGGCGGAGTCCGGGTCTGCATGGCGTGCCATCGCCACGCTCCAGCGACGGTTGGCGAGGCCATTGCTGGACTCGTTCACCACCTGCCGGGGCGGCGTGCGGTATTCGAGCGCGCCGTCGTAGCCGCCGGTCTGGATCATGAAGCCGGCGATGACGCGGTGGAACACGAGGCCTTCATAGAAGCCCGACTCCACGAGATCCAGGAAGTTGGCGACGGTGGCGGGGGCCTTGTCCGGATAGAGCTCGATGGTGAGCTCGCCGGCGGTGGTGGAGAGCGTGACTCGAGGCGCCGGTTCTTGATTCGCCTCCTCGGCCTTTGCTGCCGCATGCGCCCAGCCCATTGCCAACACCAGCGCTCCGCCGGCGGCACGGACCAAGTCACGTCGATTCACCTTCCTAGCTCCTTGAGATAGCGGCGCACGGTTTGCGCCAGGCCGAATTCGAGCGCATCGGCGGTGAGCGCGTGGCCGATGGACACCTCGGCAATTTCGCCGATGGCGACGAACGCCCTGAGGTTCGCAAGGTCAAGGTCGTGACCGGCGTTTACCCCAAGACCGATTTCCGCAGCATGTCGAGCGGCGTCGCCGTAGCGCGACAACGATGCCTTGGCAGCCGCTGCGTCGAGGCCGGCGGCGCTGACCACGTCGGCGTAGGGGCCCGTGTACAGCTCGATGCGGTCCGCGCCCACATCGCGCGCCCGGTCGATCTGACCGCGCACCGGGTCCATGAACAAGGACACGCGCACGCCCATGGCCTGGAGTTCGGCGATGGTCTCGCGCACGCGGGCGAACGTCTCAGCGCCGGCAAGGTCCCAGCCGTGGTCGGAGGTGAGTTGGTCGTCCGCGTCCGGCACCAGTGTGCATTGATCGGGGCGCGCTTCTCGCACCAGTGCAAGAAAGCCGGGATAACCGTTCCGTTCCCCGGCTGCGGGATTGCCCTCGATGTTGTATTCGATGCCAGTCGCGGCGCGCACGACCTGCTCCAAGGCCGGAACGTCATCCGCGCGGATGTGGCGCTGGTCCGGGCGCGGGTGCACGGTGATGCCATCCACGCCAGCGAGGATCAGCTTGCGGGCGAAATCGCATACGTCTGGTCGCCCCGTGACCCCAGGCTCGAAACGAGCGTTGCGAAGCCAAGCGATCTTGTTGACGTTGACGGAAAGAGCCGTCATTGCCACGCGTCCCGGCGTGTCGGTCGCGACTTGATGAGCACGCCGAGGACGATGCCCACGACAAGCAGTCCGCCGCCGACCAGCATCCAGCGGATCTGGCGGTCGTTTTGAAGGTCGGCGTTGAGTTTCCCGAAGCGCGCGGAGTTCCGCCGCCGTGCGCGCTTGGGTGGCTAGAAGCTCATCGCGCTCGGCGTTCCACTGTTCTTGAGCGGCGGCCAGCTCGGCCGGCGTCGTGTTGGCCAGTGCCGCCGGCGCTTCGCCGAGTTCTCGGACGGTTGCTGCACGCGCCACCGGCGTTTCGTCTTCCCGCGCATCGCCTTCGGGAATGTCCTGCGCCTCTTGCGCCAACGCCCCGGCGGCGAGCGCAAGGGCGGCAACCGCAAGCAATTTGCGCCTCGGGCTTCGCATTAGCCGGGCGGCTCCGCCACGTTGCCTGCCTCCTCTTCGGACTCAGCGAACTCGCCGCGCAGCGAAAGCCAGGCGGCGCTCGCGAGTACCAGTATCACCGGAATGGCCACGGCGGAGGCGAGCCTGTATGTGACCCACGCCTGCTCGCTGAACTCCCATGCCACATAGAGGTTCAGGCAGCCGAACAACATGAAGCCGATGGCCCACACCCAAGTGAAATCGCGCCAGCCAGCCTTTGAGAGCTTCATTGCTCCGCCAAGGTGACGCTCGATGAAATCGCCCTTGCCCACAAAGCGGCTGCCGATGAGGGCGAGACCCATGATCCAGCCGACGATGGTGGGCTTCCACTGGATGAAGACGGGACTCCTGAGGAGCAGCGTGGCCGTGCCGATGACCATTGCCAGCCAGAACACAAGCCACATTTGGCCGGTGATGGGCCACTTCCGCAGCTTGTAGAACAAGACCTGCGCCGCCACCGCCACCATGAGCGCGCCCGTGGCCGCATAGATGTCGGCCAGAAAATAGACTGCGCCGAACACCGCCAAGGGCGCTAGCTCGAAAGCCTGTTTCATCTCGCAACCACGTCTCGTAAGGGTTTTTGGTGGCGGAAACGCTCGCGAAAGGATGCGTTTTCCGTCCGGGCAAGCGATCATAAGCGAAACTGCATACTTAACAATGGAGTTGCACCACCTTGAGCCAATTCCTCGCCGTTCATCCGGAACATCCGCAGCCCCGGCTGGTGAAGCGTGCAGCCGAGATTCTGGCAGGCGGTGGTGTCGTCGCCTATCCCACCGACTCCACCTACGCACTGGCCTGTCGGGTTGGCGACAAGGCTGCGGTGGAACGCATCTGCCGCATCCGCCGGCTGGATCGGGATCACCTTTTCACCCTGGTATGTCACGACCTTTCCCATCTCGCCACCTATGCCCGGGTGGACAACACCAGTTTCCGCTTCATCCGCCATCACATTCCGGGGCCGTACACGTTCGTGTTGCGTGCAACCCGCGAGGCACCACGCCGACTGGTGCATCCACGTCGCCGCACCATCGGCCTGCGCGTGCCCGAAAGCGCCATCGTCCGGGCGCTGATCGAAACCCATCAAGGCCCGCTCATCTCCACTAGCCTGCTGCTTCCGGGCGACGAAGCGCCGCTGACCAATGCCGACAGCATCCGCGAACGGCTCGAACGGGACGTGGACGCCATCATCGACGGTGGTCACTGCGGTGTTGTGCCAACGACGGTGGTGGACCTCACCACAGGCGAGGTAAATGTGGTGCGGGAAGGCCTCGGCGAACTGACGTAGGGCGGGACATCCCTGCTTGAACGAAGCGGCGCTAGTGTGCCGTCCCACAAGTTCGTGGTACTTCGGGGTGCCAAATGCAGGCACTCAACGACCTCTCGGGGGCGAGTCCCAGGCGGCACATCCTCGCTTCTCCGACATTGTTGCACCTCCCAACGTCCAAGCTCGAAGGGTTACGTATTTCTGGGACGCCACGCTAGCGCGGTGAAGTCGCTGAGGCATATAATCCCGCTAACCCGTTAGGCGAACCTCGAACTTGACTAGCACCGACGCCAACCAGCGCGTTTTATCGGGAATGCGTCCAACGGGGCGGATGCACATCGCCAACTACCACGGGGCGCTCAAGAATTGGGTGCGCCTGCAGCACGAGTACGAGTGTTTCTTCTTCGTCGCCGACTTTCACGCCCTCACTACGCACTACCAGGACCCGCAGGACATCGAGCAGGCCACCTTCGACATGGTGGTGGATTGGCTCGCCGCCGGCCTTAGCCCCTCTGCCTGCACGATGTTCGTGCAGAGCAAGGTGCCGGAACATGCCGAGCTCCATCTCCTGCTGTCGATGATCACCCCCGTGAGCTGGCTGGAACGGGTGCCGAGCTACAAGGATCAGCAGGCGAAACTGAACGACCGCGACCTCGCCACCTACGGCTTCCTCGGCTATCCCGTGCTGATGAGCACCGACATCCTCATGTACCGAGCCGGCAACGTGCCGGTGGGCGTGGATCAAACCGCCCACGTCGAGATCACGCGCGAGATCGCCCGCCGCTTCAATCACATCTTCGGTCGCGAGCCGCAGTTCGAGGAAAACGCCGAGGAAGCGGTGAAGAAGATGGGGCGTCGCGCCTCGCGCCTCTACCGCAGCGCGCGTCGCGACTACCTCGAACGCGGCGACGAAGAAGCGCTAGAACGCGCGCGGGCCCTGCTCGCCGAGCAGCAGAACCTCTCCATCGGCGACCGCGAGCGACTGTTCGGCTACCTCGAAGGCAGCGGCCGCATCATCCTGCCGGAACCGCAGGTGCTGCTCACCGACACGCCGAACGTGCCGGGTCTCGATGGCGAGAAGATGTCCAAATCCTACGACAACGTGATCCGGATGCGAGAGGCGCCCGACGTGGTGGAGAAGCAGGTTCTCACCATGCGCACGGACCCCGCCCGGGTGCGTCGCGACGACCCCGGCGATCCCGGCGATTGTCCGGTGTTCGCCCTGCACGAGGTCTATTCGGACGACGAGGTGAAGACATGGGCAGCGGACGGCTGTCGCAACGCCAGCATCGGCTGCGTGGACTGCAAGCGTCCGCTGATCGATGCCATCAATACTGAACAGGCACCGTTCATCGAACGGGCGGAGCAGTTCGAGAACAACCCCGATCAGGTGCGAGCGATCTTGCTCGACGGTTCGGAGGAAGCGCGGGATCATGCCCGCCAGACATTGGACGAGGTGAAGGCAGCCGTTGGAATCAGCTACCGCTGACGCCGCGGGAACGGCGATGTCCGCTGCCGGTGCGACCGTCGCGCCGGAGGCGGCAGCCGCCGCCGAAAACCGGGGCCGGGTGGTGGCCATCGTCCGAGGGCAAGCGCTGACCAAGCTGCCGGAAGATCTCTACATTCCGCCCGATGCGCTGGCGGTGATCCTGGAGACCTTCGAGGGCCCGCTGGACCTCTTGCTCTACCTGATCCGCCGCCAGAATCTCGACATTCTGGAGATCAGCGTGTCGGCGGTTACCGACCAGTACATGCGCTACATCGAGCTGATGGCAGCGCTCGAGCTCGACCTCGCCGGCGAGTACCTGCTGATGGCCGCGACGCTTGCGGAGATCAAGTCGCGCTTGGTGCTGCCTCGACCGGCGAGTGCAGAAGACGAAGAGGAAGACCCGCGCGCCGAACTGGTCCGCCGGCTGCGCGAGTACGAGCGCTTCAAGGCGGCGGCGCAAAAGCTCGACGACCTGCCGCGCATGGAGCGCGACGTACATCCGGCGCGAGCCGCTCGCCCACGCCTGGTGGCGGAGCGAGCCGAGCCAGAGGTGACCCTCGCCGACCTCCTCGCCGCCTTTGCCGACGCGATGCAGCGGGCACAACTCCACCGCCACCACGAGATTGCGAGGGAGCCGCTGTCGGTGCGGGAACGCATGACCGAACTCTTGGCCCGCTTGGGCGATCCATCTTCTTTCGTCGCGTTCACGCACCTCCTGAATCCCACCGAAGGCCGTCACGGCCTTGTCGTGACCTTCCTCGCACTGATGCAACTGCTGCAGGACGGCCTGATCGAACTGGTGCAGGCTCGCGCCTACGCCCCCATTCACATCCGCGCCCAAGGAGAGACGCAGGAGCGACGGGACCGTTCCCTTGCCCCAGCGGCGTCCTGAACAACCAAATGGAGACACGGACACCGAGATGAATGCCGGCCACATCCGAAAGGTGCTCGAAGCCGCCCTGCTGGCGGCGGACTCCCCGCTCTCCGAGAGTCGCCTCGCAAATCTCTTCCTGGACGGCGAACTCCCGCCGGACGATCCCAAGGCCGCCATCCGCGCCACCTTGGCGCGCATCGCTGCCGAGAACTCCGGGCGCGGCTTCGAACTCGTGCGGGTGGCAAGCGGCTGGCGCTTCCAGATTCCGCAGCACCTCGCGCCGTGGGTGGGCAGGCTGTGGCACGAGCCCCCGCCGCGCTACTCCCGGGCTCTGCTCGAAACCCTTGCCCTCGTCGCCTATCGCCAGCCGGCAACCCGGGGCGACATCGAGGCCGTGCGCGGCGTGGGCGTGAGCGCAAGCATCATGCGCACGCTCTTGGAACGCGGTTGGATTCGCGCCGTCGGCCAACGCGACACCCCGGGCCGCCCCACCCTCTACGGCACCACGCGCGCCTTCCTCGACTACTTCAACCTCCGCCACCTCGACGATCTGCCGCCCCTCGACGAATTGCCCGGCCTGTTGGACGAAACCGCAGCAGGCGAGTTCGCGGAAGTGGAGGAGGCGCTCGCTCAAGAGGAGGACGGGGCGAACGGCGCCCCGCTCGAAGCTGAACCTTTGGCACCGGCCGCCGCCGGCTGATTGGTAAGGGGCGGTATCCTCCTGGAAGGAGGGTGTACCGCCTCGAAGCGCGGGGCCGGCTTCAAGTCGAAGGCCAGCAGTTCGCGCCAGCGAACTGCCGACGTGCCCTTCAGGGCGCGCAAGCTGGGTTCCTCTGGCCTTCGGGCCGTGCCTTCCTTGCCATACACTCGCGCCATGTCCGAGAAGCTGCAAAAGGCGCTCGCGGACCGCGGCCTTGGCTCCCGGCGCGAGATGGAACGCTGGATTCAAGCCGGGCGGGTTGCGGTGAACGGCGAGACCGCGACGATCGGTGCCCGTGTACACGCGAACGATCGCATCGTCGTGGATGGCCAGCCGCTGGGGGATGCACCTTCCACGCATTGCCGGGTCCTCGTGCTCAACAAACCCGAAGGCGTGATCGTCACCCGCCGCGATCCCAAGGGCCGCCCGTCGGTCTTCGACGACCTGCCCCCGCTCGCCGGTGGCCGCTGGATCAACGTCGGCCGTCTCGACATCAACACTGGTGGGCTCCTGCTCTTGACCAACAGCGGCGCCCTCGCCAACCGCCTCATGCACCCAAGCACCGGCATCGACCGCGAATACGCCGTCCGCGTCAACGGCCTCCTCGAGGACGAAGCGCTAGACCGCCTCCGCACGGGCGTCGTCACCGATGCCCGCGCCGAACGCTTCTCCGACATCCGCTACTACAACGGCACCGGCAGCAACCACTGGTACCACGTCGTCCTCATGGAGGGTCGCAACCACGAAGTCCGCCGCCTGTTCGCCGCCGAAGGCGCCCGGGTAACTCGCTTGAAGCGCGTCCGCTACGGTCCCGTCGCCCTCCCGTCGTGGCTCAAGCGAGGCCAACGTACCGAAATGAACTCCACCGACATGGCTACGCTGCACCGCCTGCTGAGCCTTCCCTACCC